>DATGGN010000074.1:0-59272 GCA_035308485.1 Rhizomicrobium sp. | reverse complement strand
TGGCGCCAACCCCGGCGGCTACTACACGCCGGTGCTGGACAAGCAGGGGAATCTCTACGGCACCACGATTTCCGGGGGCGCCTACAATCTCGGCACGGTGTGGAAGCTGACGCCGTCGGGCACGGAGACGGTTCTGTGGAGTTTCGGGAATGGGACGGACGGGAGCGTTCCCGTCGGTGTCGTCCCGGACGGAAGCGGCAATCTGTACGGGACGACCAATACCGGCGGCACCTACAATCTCGGTACGGCATTTGAAGTCACGCCGTCGGGGACCGAGACGGTTCTCTGGAATTTCGGGAACGGGACGGATGGGTCCTACCCGGTGGCGGAACCGGTTCTCGACCGTCAGGGCAACGTCTACGCGACGACTGCCGAGGGCGGCACCAGCAACAAGGGTACGCTGGTCAAGATCGCGCCGTCGGGCACGGAGACCGTTCTGTGGAACTTCGCGCAGAATACCGAGGCCGCCCCGCGCGGATTCATGCTGGCGGGCAACGGGAATTTCTATGGCACAACCTATGGCTGGTTCGACGGCGCGGGCGCCGACCCTTCACCTGTACACGCGCCGGAAGGCAACGGGTACTACGGGACGGTGTGGGAACTGACGCCGTCGGGGACCGAAACCGTTCTCTGGCGGTTCGATCCGATACACAGATGGGGTCAGCATCTGGACGGCGGATTGCCGACCGCCAATGTCGTCATGGACGAGAATGGAATCCTCTTCGGCACCACCCATTGGGGCGGCGACTACGAGGACGGCACGGCGTTCGCGTTGCCGACCGCCGGAAACAATACGGCCAGGGCGGGGCGGGACAAGGTCATTCACACCTTCCACCGGTATGACGGACCCTACAGCAACACGCTGCTGTACAACGGCGATCTCTACAGCACAACCTACACCGACTCGCCCCAGCGTCACGGGGGCACGGTGTGGAAAATGACGGAATCCGGAAAGCAGACGATCCTCCATCGGTTCGCGCACAACAACAGGCAGGGGGATGGTTTCGGGCCTGCGACCGGCGTGGTCGTCGACGGGAACGGCAATGTCTACGGTACGACGCAATGGGGTGGCGGAACGGCGTGCCAGGCCGGCGGTGAAATCTGGGGCTGCGGCACGATCTACAAGGTAACTCCGTAGCGCGTTACCGCGACTTGCAAGGCGTACCATGGGGCGACGGGGTTTCTAGAAGCGCCCCCACAGGAAGAACCATGCGAGGCCGAGCGCAG
Source organism: Rhizomicrobium sp. (assembly GCA_035308485.1). Lineage (GTDB taxonomy): Bacteria > Pseudomonadota > Alphaproteobacteria > Micropepsales > Micropepsaceae > Rhizomicrobium. Next base: position 58,045 of record DATGGN010000074.1, on the reverse strand, counting down.
TGATCGCCGCCACAATGAGCATCATCCACGCCAAACCATGTACCAGCCATCGGGGCGGCGCGGGCTCGTCGGGTTCTTTGATGATGAAATTGAACTTCGGCATGAGGCGCCGTGTAACAGCGCGCCCGTTCAGAATGTAGTGGGCGCTGCCCTACGGGCATTTCCCTACGCAAGGATTTCCGGACCCTGCCGCACCATGGTCGCACCCGGGGCGCCCCTCCCCATTGGCATGCTCGGCGAATGCGCAGCGTCCAGCGGGAGGCGACGGTTGCGCGGCTAAAGGAACGGACACGCACCGTTGCACAATCCCGACACGCGCGTGCAGAAATCTTTCGCGCGCGCGAGGTCGTGAATCGCGATCAGGACATGGCCAAATTTCGTGAGGCGCATGGGCGGTTTCCCGTGAGCGCCGGTCCCACCCCACGCGACGGCGTCACTGCGGAACGTAGGCGGTGACGACACCTCCGCTGACGACGATCAGCGTGCCCTGTCCGGCCGCCAGAGCGGTCACGCCGCCCGCCGTCTTGTCGGACCATTCCTGTGTTCCGCTTCCCGCATCGAGTGCGTAAACCTCGCCCGAACCGGAGCCTTCGATGACCAGCCCGTTGACGACGATCGGCGCCGTGGACAACCCGCCATCGCCGGCGAAGCTCCAGACATTGACCTGGCTGGAAACCTTCCAGCCGTACAAGGTGCCATTGTACAGGCTGAAGCCGAGCTTCCTGCCGTCCGCAAGCTGCCAGAATGCAGGCGGATCGCCGTTGTTCGCACCGAACGTTCCCACGACGTTGCCCGTTTTCGCGTCAAGGATGCTGTTGCCGCTCGTCCAGTCCTGGATGTAGGCGCGCTTCGAATAGTAAACGGGCGTGTTGCCGCCGCCACCTTCTCCATCGCCGCTGAAATGCCAGTCCAGATTTCCGGTTACCGGGTCGAACTTGTAGTATTGCTGGGGATAGGAAACATAAATGCCGTTGTCCCCGAACGCGGGCGAGCTGTCGTCCCCGTTCTCGACCTCCTGCTCCCACTTTAGCGCGCCCGACACTTCGTCGAAGGCATAGACGTCGCCGCCAACGCCTGCGCCTCCGACAAACACCTGTCCTTTGACGGCCATCGGCGCCGACGTGAAAAAGTACTGATCGGTCACCTGCGTCGACCACAACGTCTTGCCCGACTTTTCCGACAGCGCCGAGACCATGCCGCCCTGCGTCACAAGAAAAATCAGGCCGTTGTCGTAGGCCGGACCGATCGACGTTCCCGTATTCTTGGACCATTTCGTGGCGCCGGTGCCGAGATCGAGTGCGTAGGTCACGCTTCCGTCGTTGAGGAACACCCTGCCGTTCGCTACCACGGGGTAGCTCAGGAGGGACGAACTGACGGTCGTGCTCCAGAGCTTCGTGAGCGGGGTGGCAAAGCCGGCGCTGAAGTCGATGCCACCCGAATGCGCGGGATTGATCTGGTAAGCAACGGCGAATTCGCTTTGCTTGCCTGGAACGCGAGCTACGGCCAAACCGGGAACGGCCTGCGCCGCCATCAGACACACACCGGCCAGCGCTGCAGTCGTGCAAAATCGGGATTTCATTCCCGCCCCCTCGATCAAGTACGAATCGATGCTAATCGCGGCGCATCGTTTGCGTCAAGATTTCCAGATCGGATCTCGAAATTCCGGGACGCGGGATCCGCGCCGCTGGCCCCGGCGGCCTGTGATGTCATGCAAAGGCCCACCCAAATCCGGCTTCATCATCATCACCGGACGATCGCGCCCTGGGTTTGCGCAAATGCGAAACACGGGTGCCTCCGCGGCGCCGATTCCAGCGAATGACGAGGCGTTACCGTTCCGCCGGCCACGCCACCCACCCACTTTTCGTATCGCTTCGCCCTGGATGGGCAGCATCCATGATATTGCCCTTTATCGTTCAAGCGGTAACAACGATCTCGATAAAGCTGCCTTAGCCTGCGAAAGCGCAACCGGGCGCGAACCGATGATGCGGGATGGAAAGCCGATTGACGGCAATGGGGTGGGTGCAGTCGGCTGGTCAGAACACTGGCATCAGCTCATTCGACCCGATCGAACAACGGCCACCAGGTACCCCTGTCATCTGCATTACCCGGCAGCAGCAATCCTGCACTGAGAGAAGATGCAAGCTCCACGACACTCCGTTGTGACAATTCGCCCAAGGGCGCTATCGTGTACTGCATTCGCGTTGGCGATGCTTTGGAACGCGGGGGCCGATGCACAATCTGTGCTGCCACCGCCCACGGACGTACTGGTTGTAACAGCTTCAACCGGGGGACCGCCGCCAACCTTACCGGTGCCATCACAGAGCTCTTGCGACGCTCACTTGCCCGCGGGGCGGGCAATTTCTCGCGACGCGAACCCGACCCTGTTTTGGTACCGCCTCACACCGGATGGCAGCCTGCATGACATATCCTTGTACCGTTCGAGCGGCGACAGTGATCTTGATAACGCGGCGCTCGCCTGTGCGAACGACGAGCATGTACGGCCGCAGTTTGTGGCGGGAAAACCAACGGAGATCGTCTGGGTCGGTGGAATCAATTGGTCCAATGCCGCTCACGTATTTTTTGAACCCGCGCCCGACGGCGCGCACCAGGTTTGTCGAATCCCTTACCCCCGTCTGCGGTCCGGCGGCTTCAGCAGGGGGTCGTCGAGATCGGATACCGGATCGGCACCGATGGCGTGCCGAATAACGCCACGATCGTCAGTTCAAGCAATAGTTCCTCGCTCGACGCCGCCTCCTTGAAGTGCGTTCAATCGTGGCGGTTTCTGCCCGCTTACCAAGGCAAGCAACCCGTCGAGATTGACAGGCTGGCGCGCATCACGTGGCGATTTGCCGGGTGAAGGACCAATTTTTCCAGGTCTGGTGGCTGATCTCCGAGAATAATGGGTCGGCGGGGCGAGATTCGAACCCCTCTCTTCCGTTTTGGCTATAACGCGCGCATGCCCCATGTCCTGAAAATCGGCGACGTTACCCTGCCTGGCCGGGTTTTGACCGCGCCGATGACGGGGGTTTCGGATCTGCCCTTTCGCCGGACGGCTTCGCGGCTGGGCGCCTGTTACGTGGCCACCGAGATGGTAGCGTGCGAAAGCTTCGCGAACGGGCGGCCCGATGCCGTACGTCGCGCCGCCGTGGGCGAAGGCCTGCCGCTGATGGTTGTCCAGCTCGTGGGCCGGGATGCCAACTGGATCGCGCGCGGTGCGAGGCTTGCTGCCGACTCCGGCGCCGACATCATCGACCTCAACATGGGATGCCCCGCCAAAGAGGTGACGGGCGCTCTTTGCGGATCGGCCCTGATGCGCGATCTCGATCTCGCAGAACGTCTGATCGCGGCGGCGCTCGAAGCGTCCCCGCGGCCTGTCACGCTCAAGATGCGGCTTGGCTGGGACGATGCAAACCGCAATGCGCCCGAGCTCGCGGCGCGCGCCGAACGTATCGGGATCAGGGCGATCACCGTACATGCCCGCACCCGCGCGCAGTTCTACAACGGCGCCGCCGACTGGCGCGCAGTCGCCGAGGTGAAATCCGCCATTCGCATACCACTGATCGTCAACGGCGACATCCTCGATGCACATTCCGCGCGCGCAGCGCTTTTACAATCCGGCGCCGACGCGGTGATGATCGGGCGCGGCACCTATGGCAGACCCTGGGTAGCGGCCGCGCTCGACCGCGCGCTGGAAACGGGCCAGCCCGTGCAAGAGCCCGATCTCGAGCAGCGCCTCGCAATCGCGCTCGAGCATCTAAGCGACACGCTGAGTTTCTATGGCGATAGCCGCGGCCTCAAAATCTTCCGCAAACATCTCGGCTGGTACATGGAGGCGGCCTCGGTCCCGTTCTGCCGCGAAGAGCGCCGGGCCGTCCGATCCAGGCTGTGCAGCCTGACGCGCGCGAACGAAGTGGAATCTGCGCTCCGCGACTTGTGGACCGGCGATGCGATGAAACGCGCCGCCTGATTGGAGCGGAGTCCGTTCGGACTGAATCAGCCTCACCCTTCGACGGGCTCAGGGTGAGGCTCTTTTTTTGCCTTCATCCTGAGCTTGTCGAAGGATGAGGGCGTCCGTGCGATCCAGTTTGGTCGGATCATGCTCACCCGATGGCGCTCCAGGACCACTCCCAGCTGCTCGCGCTGCATTTCCAGCTCCAGCCAGCGTTCTTCCGCCGCGTGAGGCTCTTTTTTTGCCCTCATCCTGAGCTTGTCGAAGGATAAGGGCGTCTGTGCGATCCAGTTTGGTCGGATCATGCTCACCCGATGGCGCTCTATGACCGTTCCAGCTGCTCGCGCTGCATTTCCAGCTCCAGCCAGCGTTCTTCCGCCGCAGCGAGCGCGGCTTGCGCTTCGACAAGCCTCGCCGATGCGCCGGCGAACTCCTTCGGATCGCGTTCGTACAATGTGGCGTCGGACAGCTTCGCATGCAGGGCAGCAATGGCTTTTTCGAGCGCCGCCATCTGCGCGGGCAGCGTCTTCAATTCATGCAACGCCGTGAACGTCAGCTTCCGAGGCCGCGCCGCAGGCTTCCGCCGCTCTTTCGAGACTGAAGCTTTGGGCACGTTTGGTGGGGGAGCCACGCGCGCTTCCACGCCCGTTCCACGCTGGGCCAGCATGTCGCTGCAGCCGCCGGCATATTCGACGAAGCGTCCGCCGCCCTCCGCGAACAACACCGATGTCGCCACGCGATCGAGAAAATCGCGATCATGGCTCACCACCAGAACCGTGCCGCTGTACTCCGCCAGCATTTCTTCGAGAAGATCGAGCGTTTCCAGATCGAGATCGTTGGTCGGTTCGTCGAGGACCAGGAGATTGGACGGTGCCGCCAGGACTTTCGCAAGCAGAAGCCGGGCGCGCTCCCCGCCCGACAGCACGCCCACCGGCGAACGCGCCTGTGCGGGCGTGAAGAGGAAATCCTTCAGATAGCTGACAACATGGCGAGGCCTGTCGCCGACCTGTACCGTATCGCCGATGCCCCCTGTCAGCACCGACGCAACAGGCGTATCGGGGTGGAGCTCCGTTCGGTTCTGGTCGAGCGCAGCCATGCGCACATTCGCGCCGATCTTCACCTTCCCCGCATCGGGTTTCAGCTTGCCGGTGAGCAGGTTGAGCAGTGTCGTCTTGCCGGCGCCGTTCGCGCCGACCACGCCGATGCGGTTTCCGCGCAGGATGCGAACCGAAAAATCGGCGACGATCTTTTTGTCACTGTACGATTTCGCGATCTTTCTTGCTTCGATGACCCGCGTGCCGCCCTCGTCGGCGTCGGTTGCCGCGAGTTTCACATTGCCCGCGACCCGCAACTGCTCCCGGCGGCCCTGGCGCAGCTCCTGCAATCGCGTGAGACGGCCGACATTGCGTTTGCGCCGCGCGCTCCGGCCGTAACGCAGCCAATCCTCTTCCATCGCAATTTTGCGGTCGAACTTGTGACGTTCGCGTTCTTCCTGCGCCAGCGTGTCGTCGCGCCATGCCTCGAAATCGCGGAAGCCGCGCTCCAGCCGCCGGGTCTGTCCGCGATCGAGCCACACGGTGACGCGCGAGAGATCCTCGAGAAAGCGCCTGTCGTGGCTGACGAGGACAAGCGCACCCGGCAGTCCGGAGAGTTCCTCTTCGAGCCATTCGATCGCGGGCAGATCGAGATGGTTCGTCGGTTCGTCGAGCAGCAGAATGTCAGGTTCGGGAGCCAGGGCTCTTGCGAGCGCGGCGCGCCGCGCCTCTCCTCCCGAGAGCATCGCGGGATCTTCCGCGCCCGAGAGTCCGAGCTTGCCGAGTAGATAGAACGTGCGGTTGGAATCGTAGCCTTCGCCCAATCCGGCCTCGACGTAATCGCGTGTGGTGGCGAACCCGGCGAGGCTCGGCTCCTGCGGCAGATAGCGGATCGTGGCGCCGGGCTGCGCAAAGCGGGTTCCTGCATCGGCTTCAACGAGACCGGCCGCGATTTTCAAGAGCGTCGATTTGCCCGAGCCGTTGCGCCCGACCAGGCACAGCCTTTCGCTTTCGCCTACCGACAGCTCGGCGCCATCGAGCAACTGCGTGTCGCCGAAGCGGATCGCGATGTCCTGGAGGAGCAACAGCGGTGCGGCCATGGAAGCTGTCTAACGTCAGACGAGGGGCGAGTCCGGGGGTTCATGCAGCCTTCAAATTGAGCCACTATACGCACTCGCCCGGCAGGTGTTGGGCAGGCTTTGTGCGCGGAGGGGACATCAATGATCAGTCGACAGCTTGCGGCGTGTAGCGTTCTGGTACTTTCCGTGGTGGGTTTTGCGCCAGCGATCGGCGCCATGCAACTTCCGAAAATCCAGAGCGTCTCGTTTTCCGGCAGCCCGGGAAACTATACCGCGACAATCGCGGGCGTGAATTTCGGGCCGGTGCCGGAGGGCATCCCCTGCAACAGCTGCCAGCCGCTCCAATTGCAGGTGGTCGATCTTGCGAGCCAGCCCGCGCAGCAGGTCATCAACGTCACCGACTGGTCGGACAATTCCATCACGGTGACCGGCATCGCGATTGCCGACGGCGACGCGTTGCGCATCGCGGTCTACAATCAGACGGTCGGCAATGTCGGCGCGTGGGGAGGACGGGTTTCCAGAAACAAGGGCACGCCGCATATCGGCTCCATCGTCGCGTCGGGCAGCGGTCAATCGCTGACATTGACGATCACCGGTTCCGGCTTCGGCGATGCGCCCGATGTGGTCGGCCAGAACACCAACTCTCCGTACTTTGTGTTTACGGACTACAATGCCACGGCGCCGGGCACCGACGGCTTCCCGTGGAACGCCGGTTTCTGCGGCGCGAATGACTGCAACGCCGTGACCATCGGCTATGTGAGCTGGACAGACACGCAGATCGTCGTATCCGGCTTTGGCAGCGCCTACGACAACGGCAGCAATTGGGAAGTCAATCCGCAAGATGCTTATTGCGTCGGCATCTGGCCGAGCTCCAGCACGAGCAACGGCACGACCGGCGGCTCGATCAAATGCCACAAGCTGCCCAAATAGAAGTGACGTTCGGGGCCGGGAGTCGGAGCGAGCCACGCAACCCGGAAGCTCACACTGCCCGCCGCCAAAAGACGCTGACTTATAATGCTTTCGCTGGTCGGAGCGGCGACCACCGTCTGTGCATAAAGAATACCCTAAGAAGCCTGAAGGTTACGTCCGAAGCGCCTGTCACGTCGTCAGCACCTACCACGGATTTCATATGAAGTGCATCGATTCGCGCAAAGTGGCATTGGACTTAGGGCCCAGGTAGCGAATGGTCTCATACCGTGCGTGCGTGGAGTTTCTCATCCAGCCAGAGATGTGAGTCCGACGTCGTTGGGCTGCTGGACAAAAGTCGATCTCCGTTGGACCAAAGTGCTATTTAAAGTGGCAGCATCGCAAAGCAGTTTCGCGTCGCTAAGTACATCGAAAATGCGAGCGGAACGGGATGACCAAGCAGACTGAAACATCGTTGGATCGCGCACAGGGCCCAACGACACTCCGGCCGCCGCCCGTGTTCAAACCGGACCGTTCACTCGGCGGCCTCTCGAGTGATACGACACGCGCAAACCAAACGGCGGTGGCTCCCGTCAGGGTAGCGCGCAACATGCTTCCGGCAGTATGCGACGTGTCGGTAACTAACGTGTGCAACGCCGCTTGCGACTTTTGCGGCTTCGCCCGCGACAAATCTCTTGTCGGGCCCCGTCGCTATATCGATCTCGAGGCATTCACGCGTGCGATGCCGGTCCTCCATCGAAACCGTTTCCGGTACATGACGTTCCAGGGTGGCGAGCCTCTTGTTCACCCGCAAATCGTCACGCTCGTGGAGAGAGCCACGAAGGCCGGAATCCGTTGTGGACTCATAACGAACGGATGGTTTCTCGCGCGGAGCATCGACTCACTTGTTCGTGCAGGTCTTAGGCGCCTGTCGATCTCTATCGACAGCGACGACATCGAGCGTCACGAAGCGAACCGGGGGCTCGCAGGTCTTGGCGTACGCATCAAGCAGTCGATCGGCATGGCGCATAAACGGGGACTACGCGTTTGGGCGAGCGTTACCGTGAGCCGTCTGGTGGATTACGATCGGCTGCCGAGCACACTCGCCCGGCTCGGTTTTGACGCAGTCAGCTTCTCCTATCCGCGACGGCAGGCCTTCGGTTCGACGTCGCTCGTCTATGACGAGCATTCGGCGTTGATCGACATGTCTGGTGAAGAACTGCTTGCCGCATTGGAGTCTATCGCGGGGATGAGGAAAAAGTTTCGTGTCCTCGTCCCCGCCAATTCCCTCGCCGAGGTCACGCGTTTTGTGCGCGGCGAGAAGCAGCGGATACCTTGCGTCGGTGGCAAGAAATATTTCTACATCGACTGGAATCTGAATATCTGGCGCTGCGAGGCGTGGCCCGAGCCGATGGGCTCCGTGCTCGATTTCGACCGAATCCGCGACGCCGAGAAACCCTGCTACGCGTGCATGATGGGATGTTATCGTCACACGAGTGCGATGATGCACGGTCCTATCGCCCTGACCGATGCCGTTCAATCGCTTCTGCGCGGCAATGTCGCCGCGTCGATCGCCGCCCTGTCGCGAAAGGGTATCGGCTACTCGCTTCGGACACTTCTTGAACAAAAATTCTTGGGAAGCGAATTTATGGTGCAGTGAGTTGGATGCCAGTATCACCGCTCGTGGCAAGCCGGCTTCGATCGTCAGCGACAACGGCACTGAACTGACCAGCATGGCGATCCTGAACTGGTGCCAGGAAACAGGCGTGTCATGGCATTACATCGCACCCGGCAAACCGACCCAGAACGCTTTCATCGAAAGCTTCAACGGCCGGCTGCGCGACGAGCTTCTCAACGAAACCCTCTTCGTATCGCTCGCTGACGCTCGCGTTGTACTCTCTGATTGGAGGAACGACTACAACGATGTCCGTCCGCACAGCGCAATCGGAAACATACCACCGACTATGTACGCAAATCTCAAGCAGCCCGAGAAGCAACGGGGCGGGTCGCTTGAGCTGTTTGGGGCTTCGCTCCCCACCCCGTTGCACAACCACGCCGGAACGGCTCAAATGGCGCCCGCGACTCTAGCTCCGTTTGGATGACAGCAGGGGCGCAGATCAGCCCTGACGATACTCGAACGAGCAACCATCGTGTTATGCGATTAAGTTGGATCGGGGATCGCCAGACAACCCACAATCGCAATCAACGGCGATGTCGCGTGGTACAAGTTAAAATACGGCATTGGAGAGGAAGCGCAGCGTTAGGCCACGCCTCCTCACTTCCTAGCCGCGGGGTGTCATCCACCCAGGCGGTTGGCCTTGCTGTGCCCGGTGACTTCCTGCTGGAGGTTGCCTTGGGTATCATAGAATTTCGCGTCAAAAGTCCCGTCCAGTTTATCGCCGTGGTCCTTCACCTTGTATGTTTCCGTCAAATTGAGCGTGCCTGTAAAGTTGCCCTCGCCGTCGTAAAGCCATGCAACAGCCAGCGAAAGAGTAACTGTGTTTCCGCTCTGTGACCACACGCCCAGAGCGGGGGCATCTGCGGCGCGGGGATCACGATTGGCCGCTTCCTCGAACGTGCCGTCGCTGTGCCACATTGTGTAGGCTTCCAGGAAAAACGTCCCGTCCGGAAGAGTGTTGACGGTGTGCCAAAGTCCGACCGGCGAGTTGGCGTCTGCTATGGGCTGGTGGCGGTGCACGATGGTCGGCGGCATGCGCAACATATGCTCTGATGCTGCAATAGAGGGCTTGGCGGCTTGAGCGGAGAAGCCGGTGGCTGCCAAGGCCAGGGCGGTCGCCGCAATATAGAATGGGCGTTTCATCTCAGTACTCCTTTGGCTGAGCGAGGCCGGAATGGCGCCGCTATCGAAGGAGTATGTTTGGTGCACCCGCTGCCGGGGCAGATACAGCGCCATGCGGAGCGCGTTTGCGGCGGCCGTTGCGTTGCATCCGGTTGCACGGTGCCCCGGTTGGGCCGATATTGACGCATGGTTCTGCTTGCGTTTCGGGCAACCTTGGGTTCGCGCGGGAAACCCTCTCCCGGCGCAGCCAAGGATTCGCCATCGGACAGTTTCGCGGCGCGCCTGGCGCTGGCGCTCAACGTGGTGAACTTCAGCCGGGCCCAGCTTTCCGCGGCGGCCGCTGTGGACAAATCCTTGGTCAGCCGCTGGCTATCCGGTCAGGTGACGCCGACAAGCCATAACCTCGCCCGCATCAGCGAGGCGCTCGCCAAACGCAAGGCCGGCTTCAACATGACATTGTGGGGCGCCCCCCGCGCGGAGTTCGACGCTTTCCTTGGCATTGCGCCTCCCGCGTCCATTCCAGCGCCGCGAGATGCCACGTCACCTGCAAATGCCGAGGACGAGACGCAAGGGCCGGCACTGGCTTTGCTGACAAGGCGATTCCGCTGGACGGCGGGAGCCGCAGCAGCGGTTGTGGTCTTTGTCTTCGGCGCGCTGATTTGGCTCTGGTGGAACGGCCGGGGCGATTCTCCATCCGAAAGGCTGAAACCGTCCGCTGCGGCGGAGACCACCGCCGCGAGCCCCGGATCGATCGCGGTCTTGCCTCTGGCCAATCTCAGCGCCGACCCGCGCGAGAAATATTTCAGCGACGGCCTTACCGAGGAGCTGATCGTCACGCTGGCAAAAGTCCCCGGGCTGCGCGTGGCGGCGCGAAGCTCATCCTTCGCATTTGCGAGCAAGGATACCGATATCCATGCCATCGCGAAGGCCTTGAATGTCCGTTCCATCGTGGAAGGCAGCGTGCGCCAGGATGGCGATCGCGTCCGCATCTCCCTTGAGCTTGTTAATGCCAGCGACGGTTTTCAGCGCTGGTCGCAGAGTTACGATCGCGACCTGAAAAATATCCTGAGCCTTCAGAACGAAATCGCCCGCAGCGTCGCGCGAATTCTGTCGCCGGCGCGGTGGAGCGCTCCCATTCCGGTCGCGAAATTGGCCGAGATCGATCCGGCCGTTTACCGCAAATATCTGCAGGCGCAGATCGCCTTCTCCGCCCGTACCACGCCCGGCACGGAGCGGGCGGCGGCGCTGTTGCGCGAGGTCACCCGCGCCGCGCCAAATTTTGCGGACGCGTTCGCGGCACAGGCCGCCACACTGTTCGGCCCCATCATGATGAAATCTGCCGATGCCGCCACCGTTGCAGAGTTCGAATCTGCCCTCGGCCGCGCGCTGCGACTCGACCCAACTAATCCTCAGGCCTTGGCGGTTCAGATCGACTATGAAGCCAGCCGCCTGAACTGGAACAGGGTCATTGCCGACGCTGTCATTCTGCGGCGGTTGTATCCGCACAACGCGACAGCTCTGCAGGGGCTTTTTTCTGCCTATCGCGCGCTCGGGCTTTACGATCTGGCAGTCTCCGCAGAGCGCGAGGCGGCGCGCCTCGATCCTCTGTCCTATATCGCGCGGCGCAAGCTGGGCGGCATTCTGGTCTCACAGGGAAAATATGGGGAAGCGATCGCTCCGCTTAAGTCGTCGCTTGACGTTCAGCCGGGCCAGCCAAGCGCCATGGCCGAGTTGTGTTTTGCCTACGCGTTCGCGCATCGCATTGCGCGGGCCAAAGCGATCGAAGCCCAACTTTCCCTTCCGGGGATGCCCGCCATGGCGAGAACTTATTGCACGATGGGTCTCGCGCTGAGCAGCGGCGACACCGCCAAAGCCCGTGCAACTGCCGAGGATGTTGCGGCGCATCTTGGCACTGCCGGGGCCGGGGAAAACGATCTCGGCAAGGTCTTCGCCGCCGCTGGTGAATTCGACCGGGCAGCGGACTGGTTTGAGCGCGCCTACGACAAGCAGATCTATTTCTTCGATGTCTATAGCGAAGTCGGGATGCCGAAAGCGCTGTTCGCAACCCCAAGATGGCGCGCGCTTGCCTCACGTCCGGCGTTCAGAGAGTGGCGCGAAGCATCCGACCGGGCACGTCAGCTGTTTGCCGTTCGAAAAACGGCACCGCCAGCGTGAGAATGCTGGTTCGTGAAAGAAAGTTCTCAAATTGCATCTCGACATGTCCGGTAACCATGCCGCTGCGGGTACAGTTTTATGGACGATCTCGCTGTCAAAATAGTGGACGAACTGCTCTCCCGACAAAACGCCCGTGAGAAAAGGGAAGGAAACTATCTGGGGGCTGAGAAAATTGCGGTGTTTTCAACGTCTTCCGGCAATTGCTCTGTACACTGAAAGACGAACTAACAGCACGTGTGCACCAAGCCCCCGAAATGTCGGGCTTATTTCACCCTATTAGCCCGAGAGATTATTGTGCAATATCGATGACTTATGGTTGGTGGGCCCAGCAGGACTCGAATCTGGCCGCGTCAGCCGACTGCTCGAAACGAGGCGCGACGAAATTTTTCCTGGGCCTGCCCATCCGGAAGATCGCTCGACAACGATCCCGAACGACGTTGTGACGTACTTCCCGAGTTGCACCTTCAAATGCGGATTATGCGTAATGGTCGGAGCGGCGAGATTTGAACTCGCGACCCCCAGTCCCCCAGACTGGTGCGCTAACCAGGCTGCGCCACGCTCCGTGCCGGTGCCGCGAGGGGTCTGCCCGCGGGGCGCGGACTATAGGCGGGGGGCTTTCGGGTGGCAACGGGGCCGGCGACCTTGGTGCTGCCCCAGCGGGAGAGCAGCAAAATCGCCTGTCCCAGGTCCTGCGAAAGCGCAGCGTGGGCCCCGCGCTTACTTGTACCACGCATCATTCTGCAGGACGACGCGGTAGCCGTCCGGGTCTTCAAACGTCACGCCGTTCCGATCCCAATATGGATTGAAGGATGGAACCGGGTTGTATCCCGCCTGTCGCATCGCGGCGACCCGCGCTTCCCATTCGGCCCGGTCCGGGAGATAGAACACCAGCAGGTTGTCGCGCGTCGGCGCGCGGCCGGCACGATGGCCGTGGGCACAGGTGAATTCGAAATGATAAGGCGCGCCCTCGCAGCCGAGCATCACGCCATCGAAGCCATCATGGGACTCGAAGCGGGAAAGCGCTTCGAATCCCAGGCCGTACCGGTAGAAGTGTTCAACGGCTTCGAGATCGTCCGTCGGGCGCGCGACGCGCAGTTTTGGAACATCGGCCATTTTCTTTCCCGCAATCAGCCCGCATCAAACAGACGCCCTCATCCTTCGACAGGCTCAGGACGAGGGCAAGCAAGAGAGCTTCGGGTTGGGAAGTGCTTTCATTCGATGGGCTCACTCTCCAGGGCGCGCGGAAATGCGACGTACGCGGTTTGTCTGTCTCGACGGTTTTGATCAAAACTGCTATGCGTTTGAATACGTCCCGGTCATGCGCCCGGCTCTCCCAAAGGAAGATGCCGGGTTTTTCATTTCTGCATCAATCGTCAGCCTCGCCCTTCGACAAGCTCAGGGTGAGGCTCTCTAATTTGCCTCATCCTGAGCCAGTCGAAGGATGAGGGCACATCGGTGACGTTTTGTTTCGCCGCCTGGCTGCCTGATCGGGCAACCGGACGGTCTCCGGCGCGTGGAATGTACGCTGCGCGCTTATGACGCAATTCGCTGTTATCGTTGCACAGCCCCCGCGCGCGGCACTATTCCGCGAAGCGTTGCTGCAAGATCACGGCAGCGGAACGTTCCGCCGCTAACCGAGCACCTTCGCGCGCGCCTCGCGCAGGCGCTGTTTCAGTCCGAGCAGATCCTTGAGGAGCGTCTCGAGCCTGGCGCGCCGGGTTTCGTCGAGTGCGATCGCTTCCGCCGCGTCTTCCTGTACGCGAGCGAGCGTAGCCAGCGCCTCGAAGCCGTTCTCGTTTTCGTTGTCCACGTCGTGGTTGACCGGTGTCGCCGGCTGGGCCTTCCGCGCGCGGCTGTTCTTCTGCGGCTCGGCGCGCCCCACTTCGGCGGCGTAGCGCACGCCCTTCTCGCGCAGGATCTTCTGTACGCCCTTGATCGTGTAGCCTTCGTGATAGAGAAGGGCGCGGATGCCGCGCAGGAGATCGACGTCCTCGGGGCGGTAGAAGCGCCGCCCGCCGGCCCGCTTGATCGGCCTGATGTGCGCGAAACGCGATTCCCAGAAGCGCAACACGTGCTGCGGTACGCTGAGCATCTCGGCCACTTCGCTGATGGTGCGAAACGCTTCCGGCGATTTTACCGAGGCCGCGGCGGCGCCTGTCATGATGCCTCGTCGAATTCGATTTCGCGCTCGATTTCGTGCGGCTCGCCGTTGATCATGGCTTTCAGCACGTGGCTCGGGCGGAAGACGAGCACGCGCCGCGGCGCTATGGGGACTTCGGTGCCCGTCTTTGGATTGCGCCCCATGCGCTGCGATTTCTGCCGCACCGAGAATGTACCGAAGGAGGACAGTTTCACCGTGTCCCCATGGGACAGCGCGGTGCAGATTTCCTCCAGGATGTCTTCCACCATCTGCGACGATTCATTGCGCGACAGACCCACTGCCTTGAACACGGCCTCCGAAAGATCGGCGCGCGTCAGGGTATTCATGGCGATTCGACTCCCCTCGCTCGTGGAGGCAAGCCTAGGAGGCGAAAAATTTTCCGTCAACTATCAAGGAGATAGGCGCGCCCGTTAAGGCAGTGGATCACTACCAGCGAACGAGCGAGGCGCCCCAGGTGAAACCGCCGCCCATCGCCTCCAGGAGCACGAGGTCGCCGCGTTTGATCCGCCCGTCCTCCACGCCGACCGCGAGCGCGAGCGGCACGGAGGCCGCCGATGTGTTGCCGTGCTCCGCGATGGTCGAGATCACACGTTCCGCGGGCAGGCCGAGGCGCCGTGCGGTTGCGTCGAGTATGCGCTGGTTCGCCTGATGCGGCACGATCCAGGCGATATCGGCTACGGGAACGCCGGCGCCCTGCGCCGCCGCTTCGATCGCCGCCGTCGTGTTGATGACCGCATGGCGAAACACTTCCGGCCCCTGCATGCGAAGATAACCGGTGGTACGCGTCGAAGATGGGCCGCCGTCGACATAGAGAAGATCGTGCAGACGTCCGTCGGAATAGATGACGGTGCTCAACACGCCGCGGTCGAACGCGTCGCCTGTGCCGTTTCCGGCCTCAAGCACGATTGCGCCGGCGCCGTCGCCGAAGAGCACACAGGTCGAGCGGTCGCTCCAATCGAGAATGCGCGACATCGTCTCGGCGCCGATCACCAGCACCGTTTTCGCCTGCCCGGCCTTGATGAAGCTGTCGGCGACCGCGATCGCGTAAATGAAACCGGAACACACGGCCTGGACATCGAATGCCGCGCCGCGAGTCATGCCGAGGCGCGCCTGAATGGTCGTGGCGACGGCCGGGAAGGTCTCGTCGGGCGTGGTCGTCGCGACGACGATCAGATCCAGCTGATCGACGGCGACATCGGCGTCGCGAAGCGCGGCCTGTGCTGCCTTCAGCGCGAGATCCGATGTTTTCTCGCCTTCCGCCGCAATCCGCCTGCGGCTGATTCCTGTACGGGAGACGATCCACTCGTCGCTCGTATCGACGCGGCGGGCGAGTTCGGCATTGGTAAGAACGGTCTCCGGCAGAAAGCTACCCAGGCCTGTGACCATGGAACGGGTGAGTGTCACGAAGCGGCGGCTCCGGCGTTGTTTGCGGCGCGGAACAGCGGCGCCACGACTGCGCGGTCGGCAACGATCTTGGGAATCACTTCCGCCCGCGCCATATCTATTGCCATGTCCACCGCGCTCGCGAATCCAAGCGCGTCCGCTCCGCCGTGGCTTTTGACCACAACTCCGTTAAGACCAAGGAAAATTCCGCCGTTCGCCGCGCGCGGATCGAGCTTGCGACGCAGTGTCTTGAGCGCGCCGCTCGCCAGGATCGCGCCAAGCCGGGCGAGAATGCCCCGGCGAAGCGCGGTGCGCATGAAATGCACCACGAGCTTTGCCGTACCTTCCGCCGTCTTCAGCGCCACATTGCCCGTGAAGCCGTCGGTGACGATCACATCCGCCGTACCCTCGGCAATATCGTCGCCCTCGACGAACCCGACGAACTCGATCGGGAGTTCGGCGCTCCGCAAAATCTGCGCCGCGCCGCGCACCGCTTCGTTGCCCTTCACGTCTTCGGCGCCGACGTTCAGGAGTCCGACGCTCGGCCGCTCCAGGTTGAGAATGGCGCGCGCGAAGGCCTCGCCCATCACCGCGAAATCGACGAGCTGCTGGGCATCGGTGGAAACGTTGGCGCCCACATCGAGCACGACCGTATGCCCGCGCCTGGTCGGCCACAGCGCCGCGATCGCGGGACGGTCGATCCCTTCGAGCACGCCAAGCTGAAACATGGACATCGCCATCAGCGCGCCGGTGTTCCCGGCCGAGATGGCAACCTCGGCCTCACGCTTGCCGACCGCTTCGATCGCCCGCCACATGCTGGTGTTGCGGCCGCGGCGAAGCGCCTGGCCCGGCTTTTCATCCATGCGAACGTGCTCGGCGCTGTGACGTACCTCTGCGCGCGCCTTGAGCTTGGCCCGGCGCGACAGCAGCGGCTTCAGGATGGCTTCGTCGCCATGCAGCTGATAGCGCACCGAAGGGTGTCGCAGGAGGCTGCGCGCGAGGGCCGCGAGCACGACGCCGGGCCCGGCATCGCCGCCCATCGCATCCACCGAAACCGTCAGTTCGCGGCTCACCCTCGCCTCGTTGCCTGAAGGCCCTCCCCCGCCCGCTCCGCGCCGGGCAGCCGCGTCAGGCCTCGATCTTCACCGCTTCGCGGCCGCGGTAATGCCCGCAGGAGGGGCACACATGATGGGGACGTTTCTGCTCGCCACACTGGGGACACTCGATATGAGACGCCGGCGACAACCGGTGATGGGACCGGCGCATGTTTCGCCGCGACGGCGACGTTTTTCTCTTGGGGACCGCCATGGCGGCACAACTCCTTCAAAATCAAAGCCCGAATCCTGAGGGATTCCGGGCGCCGCCTGGGGCGCCCTCTCCTCTTTCGGACCGGGCGGAAAGCGAGCGGCGGAGTGAACAGGAAACCGCCCCGAGATTCAAGCTGGCCTGCAATGGCCCGAATCTGCCGATCGTCGATCGGTCAGGAACCGCGCTTCAATTTTCCAAGAGCGGCAAAAGGGCTTTCCGGACGGTCGTCATCTCCGGGAGCTTCAAACGCGACGTCAGGCGCGCGTGGATAAGGGTCGATCGCCAAGGCAAGTTCTTCGCGCAACGGCGTACCCAGATCGTAGATCGGGCTGTCGATTTCGTCCGGTGTGTCTTCGGCAACGACCGCCGCGGGCACAGCCCCACCCTTATCCGCAAAGCCCTGGACTCCGGGCATCAAATGCAGGACTCGCGTGAAGCTCCGCGCGATTTGCGTTCGAATCGGCTGAAGGGTCACGACGCAACTTTGCACGATTTCTGCCTCGAATTGCACCTCTTCCAGAAATCGGGTCTTCGACTGCGCGAGAACCAGGACATGCGCCTTCAGCTGCGTGATTTCGTCGACACCGGCCCATCCCGCGAGCGCGCGCAGTTCATCCGTACCCGGAACAATGTCGAGTTCGTAGCCGGCCACCGGAATGCCGGAGAGATCGTGAAAGCGTTCGAGGGGAAGGACGGACATACCCACACATCACGGCGCAGGAATCGGTCCAAACTGCAACTCGCCGGAGGCCAGTCCGGCGCCGGCGATGTCCCTGCGCACCACATCGATATATTTGGCGAGCGAGGCGGCGCGATCAACCCGGCCCGACTCGCCGCGATAAACATTTCGCAGGATGGCGGCGGCAAGCTGCGCTTCGTCGACGCTTTCCGAATAGGCACGCAGGCGTCCGTAAAAGGCGCTTGCCATCTTCGTCATGCGGCGGCTCATACCGATATCGCCGGCTCCCTGCTCGCGCAAGGCATCCTCAAAACGTGCAAAGAGCGCGTCGACAAAGCCTTGCGCGAGCACTTTCTCGCCGCTTTCCAGGAGACACTCGAGCACCGGCCAGGCATGAAGCGCCACAAGATCGAATCGTCCATCGATGGTATCGGCAACACCGTACTGCCGGTAAAACGCCGCCTCTCGCGCGCGCTGCGAGACGGCCATGCAGAGCCGGCTGGCCATTTCGTTGCGGCGGCGCCGCCGTTTCAATGCGTCGATCATCGTTTGCCGCAAGGTCTTGCAACCGAGCCGTTGCGAAGCTAGCACATGCCTTCCCGGGGAGGGTTTGGAAAAGGCGGCTCCATGCGACGCGGCGTTTTGGCGTTATTGTTCCTGCTGCTTGCGGGCTGCGTGCCGGTCGTAAGCCAGCGGGGTTATCTTCCCGACCCGGCGGGTGAAGCCTCCATCAAGGCAGGAGCCGACACGGAAACGACCGTCCAGGCGAAGCTTGGCGATCCTTCGACGCGCGCAATCTTCGGAACCGACTCCTGGTACTACATTTCCAGCGTGGAAAAGCAGCTCGCTTTCTTCGATCCCAAGGTGGAAACGCGTTCGATCCTCGCGATCCATTTCGACAAGGATGGCAAGGTCGTCGATACGCGGCATTTCAGCCTGAAAGACGGACATGTGGTTGCGTTCGAGTCACGCATCACGCCCGCCCGCGGTCGCGAACTGACGTTCCTGCAGCAACTGTTCAACGCCACGCCGGGCGTCCCGATCGGTACACTGTCTCCGCAGGGACAGGGCGCGCCGGGCGGCGGCCCAGGCGGTCCCGGCCCATAATCCTTTCCGGGACGCCCAACCTACCCACCCGTTTCGTTGCCTGACCGAAATGCGGGCAGAGCGTCCCTTTTTTACGCTCAGAAACCGTGGAAGCCGTGCGCCAGGGTGGCGAGGAGCAGGAGCGCCACGATGTTGGTGATCTTGATCATCGGATTGACTGCCGGCCCTGCGGTGTCTTTGTACGGATCGCCGACGGTATCACCCGTTACTGCCGCCTTGTGCGCGTCGGACCCTTTGCCGCCGAAGTGACCGTCTTCGATGTACTTCTTGGCATTGTCCCAGGCACCGCCGCCGGAGGTCATCGAGATCGCCACGAACAGCCCGGTAACGATCACGCCGAGGAGCATGGCGCCGAGTGCATTGAAGGCCGAGCCTTTCCCCGCGATGTTGTCGACAATCACGTAGAGCACGATGGGCGAGAGTACCGGCAGAAGCGACGGAACGACCATTTCGCGAATGGCAGCTCTGGTCAGCATGTCGACCGCCCGGCCGTAATTCGGCTTCTGGGTTCCCTGCATGATTCCCGGCATCTCCCGGAACTGCCGCCGCACTTCCTCGACGACTGCACTCGCGGCGCGCCCCACGGCAGTCATCGCGATGCCGCCGAACAGGTACGGAAGCAGGCCGCCAACGAAGAGGCCGACGACCACCCATGGGTCGTACAGCGAGAACGTGGGAAGCGCGAGACCGCGGAAGTACGGGTACACGTCGGAATGGGCAATGAAATACTTGATATCCTGTGTGTAGGCCGCGAAGAGCACGAGCGCGCCAAGACCCGCAGAACCGATCGCATACCCTTTGGTCACAGCCTTCGTGGTGTTGCCAACGGCATCGAGTGCGTCGGTGGTCTTGCGGACGTCACCTTCGAGGCCTGACATTTCGGCAATGCCGCCTGCGTTGTCGGTGACGGGACCAAAAGCGTCGAGAGCGACGATCATTCCCGCAAGTGACAGCATCGTCGAAACGGCGATCGCGATTCCAAACAGTCCCGCGAAGTAAAACGCCACAACGATGCCGACGCAGATGACGAGCGCAGGCAAGGCCGTCGCTTCCATGGAGATCGCAAGGCCCTGGATGACATTGGTGCCGTGCCCGGTGCGCGAGGCTTCTGCGATCACGCGCACGGGCCGGAATGGCGTCCCGGTATAGTATTCGGTGATCCAGATGATGGCACCGGTGACGGCGAGGCCGACTATGCCGCAGAAGAAGAGCGATTCGCCGGTCACAGAGCGCCCGGCCATGTTGCCGATCTCGAAGTGGAGGCCCACGACCCAGTCGGTGAGCGGCCAGAGCCCGATCAGCGAAAGGACTCCTGTTGCGATGACGCCCTTGTAGAGCGCACCCATGATCGAGTTCTGTTTGCCGAGTTGCACAAAGAACGTACCGATGATCGAAGTGATGATGCACATGGCCGCGATGGCAAGAGGGTAAAGCATCAGCGCGCTGCGCGTCGCTCCGCCAAAGTAAGTGGATGCGAGCACCATGGTTGCGACCGTCGTAACGGCAAACGTTTCGAACAGATCGGCCGCCATGCCGGCGCAGTCGCCGACGTTGTCGCCCACGTTGTCGGCAATCGTCGCGGGATTGCGGGGGTCATCTTCGGGAATGCCCGCTTCGACCTTCCCCACCATGTCGCCGCCGACGTCCGCGCCTTTCGTGAAGATGCCGCCGCCAAGGCGCGCGAAAATCGAGATCAGCGATGCGCCGAAACCGAGTGCCACGAGAGCGTTCGAGATGATTCGGTTCTGTGCCTCGTCGTTGATGTCGAGATGCATCGCATAACGAAGGCATGCGTAATATCCCGCAACCGCGAGCAGGCCGAGGCCCGCAACAAGCAGACCCGTTACGGCTCCGGAGCGGAACGCGACCGAAAGCCCGGCTGCGAGTCCCTGGCGCGACGCTTCCGCGGTGCGCACGTTGGCGCGAACCGACACGTTCATTCCGATGTAACCGGCGAGACCGGAGAAACTCGCGCCGATGAGGTAGCCCAGCGCGACCTGCCAGCCGAAAATGACAAAGGCAATGATCAGAATCACCACGCCGGCAACGGCGATGGTGGTGTATTGGCGGTTGAGATAGGCGGCGGCGCCTTCCTGAATGGCGGCCGCGATCTCCTGCATGCGCGGAGTGCCGGCGCTGCGCGACAGCACGGAGCGCACCGTAAGTGCGCCGTAAACGAGCGCCAAAGCGCCGCAAACAAGGATCAGAATAAGCTGCAGTCCCATCGCTGTTTCCTTAAGTCTGGCTGGTATTCATGCCCGGCGCGTCAGAACGGCGCGCGCGCGAAACCCGTCCCTCGCCGGCTTCGCCCGGCTGAAAGGCGCGGGAACATGCCAAAAGCCGAATAGCGACGCAACGCCGGGATCAGGGTGCGACAGTACGACCGGGACGGCCGACATCGGGCTAGAAGTGCCTGTAACCTTTCCGTGGCAGCTCCAGCTCGCACCCGAAGGAGTCCAGAACCCGCACCCCCGCCGATCCATCAATAACGGAGCCAATACATGTTACAGGCGTGCGGGTTCGGCTCGCCGCCGCGGCAATTTCGTCCACTGCGCTCGCGGGCGCAGTGAATGCGATCTCATAATCGTCGCCCGCCGAAACGGCCCGCATCCCTGCGTTGTGCCCCCACAGCGCACGCAATTCCGGGGAAATCGGTACGCGATCCAGATCGATTTCCACTCTGATTCCCGACGCCTCGACAAGGTGGTCAAGATCGGCAATCAGACCGTCCGACACGTCGATTGCAGCGTTCGCCACGCCTCCCAGGGCTTTGCCGAATTCCATTCGTGGCTCGGGGACGCGAAAGCGCTCAACAAGCCGATCACGCGCAGCGATATCCTCGAGCGCTGCCTCTTTCTTCAGAAGAGAGAGCCCAGCCCCTGCGTCTCCCACAGTACCGGTTACCCAGACGTGGTCGCCGGCTTTCGCGCCGTTGCGGCGAAGCAGCCGCCCGCTCGGCACCCAGCCGACAGCCATCACTGTGATTGTCAGCGCACCAGGTGTCCTGTTGGTCTCTCCGCCTGCCAGTGCGACACGAAACCACGCCTGATCCCCGCGAAGCCCTTCCGCGAATTTCTCGATCCAAGCGATTGAAATGCTTGCCGGCAGAGCAACGGCAAGAAGATATGCCGCGGGCGTGGCACCCTTTGCAGCAATGTCGGACAGAGCCCGGCGGAGCGCTTTCCGCGCGACCGTTTCCGGCGGATCGCCGGATAGAAAATGTACGCCTTCTATCGTGGAATCGGTTTTGAGCACCAGTTCGTGACCGGCTCTCGGCTCCAGCACAGCCACATCGTCCTTGAGATCGAAGGCGCCCGAAAAACCATGCGCCAGAGGCGCGAAGATCCTGTCAATCAGTTCGAATTCACCCCACGAAAGTGGCGAATCAGCCTGCCGTGCCATGACGAGGCGCTCCGGCAAACTCCGCTGGGCGTTCCGCGTGCGCAATCCGGTCGAGCACGGCATTGACGAAAGCGCAGTGATCCTCGTCCGAGAACGCCCGCCCGATCTCTATGTACTCGTCGATGACAACCCGCGCCGGGATGTCTGGCCGGTCGACGAGTTCCCAGACCGCCGCGCGCAACACGGCGCGTACGATGGAGTCGATGCGCTGCAGCCGCCAATTCTCGCTAAGTGCGGCGGCGACGGCGCGGTCGATTGCGATCTGCCGCTGCGGCACACCGCCGACAATGGCACGGAACAAACCCTCGTCGGGCGTTGCCGGTGATTGGAAAAGCCTGTGTTCGATAAACTCCTGCACCACTGTACCGGCGCCCTCACCCGTCAGCTCCATCTGGTAGAGTGCCTGTACGGCTGCAAGGCGCGCTGCGCGCCGCTGTTCCTGAACGGAGCGTTGCGCTTCCCCAGATTGGGCTGTCATCCCGCACCCTCCAGCTGCGCACGCAGTTCGATCAGTGCAAGGCACGCCCGGGCGGCATCGCCACCCTTGTTGCCGCCATCGGGGGCTGCACGCGCGATCGCCTGCTCCTCTGTTTCACAAGTCAGAATGCCGTTCCCGATGCTAAGCCCGTGCTGCAGGCCGAGTTCCATCAATCCCGCCGCGGACTGCCCCGCGACAATTTCGAAATGATATGTCTCGCCGCGAATAACGCAGCCGAGCGCCACAAAGCCGTCATAGCGGGCGACATTTTTCCCGGCCGCTCGGGCCGCAAACAGAATCGCTGGAGGAATTTCCAGGGCGCCGGGTACGGCGATCTGTTCGAAACGCGCGCCCGCCGCGTCGAGAACGGCGATCGCCCCGTCGCGCAACCCCTTCGCAATATGCGGGTAAAACGGAGCCTCCACGATCAGTATGCTTGGTTTCATGTTTTCGGGATGCCGGCGCGGCCCCTGATCGCATGTGTTCCGGAAATGTTGAGGCCATAGCCATCGAGCGCCACGACCTTCTTTTCGGGCGTGTCCGTCAACAAAATCATGTCGGTAATGCCGAGGTCGAGAAGGATCTGTGCACCCACACCATATTCCTTGACCCGTCGCCGGTCGACGTCGTCCGACGTCTTGCGCAACAGCACATCCGAGACGAATGTCGGGCGGGCGCTTCGCAGAAGAACAACGACGCCACGGCCGGCTTCCGCAACGATCCGCATCGATTCCGGAAGGATGTCGCGCTCATAGGGC
The DNA here is from genome assembly GCA_035308485.1 of Rhizomicrobium sp. Lineage (GTDB taxonomy): Bacteria > Pseudomonadota > Alphaproteobacteria > Micropepsales > Micropepsaceae > Rhizomicrobium. Next base: position 34,826 of record DATGGN010000074.1, on the reverse strand, counting down.
TCGTAACCCAGCATGTCGGCGAAGATGTTCAGCGCGTGCATGCGCACAAGCACCGGATCGCTTCCCGACACATCGCCTTTTACGAGTGCAATATGCTCGGCATATTCGAGCGTGTTCACATACACGATCATCCGCCACTTGCCGCCATAGTGGCTTATGAAATCGGTTTCAACCTTCCGCTGCACAAAATGATCGTAACGACGACGGTGCGCGATCAGTTCGGCGATGGTACCGAGCTTGAGACCGTGCAATTGCGCGAATTGTACCAGATCCGGCAGTCGCGCCATGGTGCCATCGTCATTCATGATCTCGCAAATCACGCCGGCGGGATAGAGCCCGGCCAACCGCGCGATGTCGATTGCCGCTTCGGTGTGCCCGGCACGCACGAGCGTGCCGCCGTGCCGCGCGATCAGCGGAAACACGTGGCCCGGCATCACGATGTCATCGGGACCCTTGGTGGCGTCGATGGCGACGGAAATCGTGTGGGCCCGATCATGCGCCGAAATGCCGGTCGAAATTCCCTCCTTCGCCTCGATCGACACGGCGAATGCGGTCTGATGCGGCGTGCCGTTGACCGGCGTCATCATGGGAATGCGCAGTGCGCTTGCGCGCTCCTGCGTCAGCGCAAGGCATATCAGGCCCCGGCCGTGCTTCGCCATGAAATTGACGGCCTGCGGCGTACACATTTGCGCCGGAATGACGAGATCGCCCTCGTTCTCCCGGTCTTCGGCATCGACGAGAATGAACATGCGGCCGTTGCGCGCGTCCTCGATGAGTTCTTCGACCGACGATAGATAGTCGCGAAACATCGAGTTAGCCCATCAACCGCGCTACATAGCGCGCAAGAATATCGACTTCGACATTGACGCGGTTACCTTCGGCCGCGTGGCCGAAGGTCGTCGCCGCAAGCGTATGCGGGATGAGGTTCACGCCAAATCGGACACCATCCACCTCATTGACCGTCAACGAAACTCCGTCCAGTGCGATCGAGCCTTTGGGCGCGACGAACTTCGCCAAGGACTGAGAAAGTTCAAACGTCATGCGCACCGACTCGCCTTCGCACGCCCTCTCGAGAATGGCGGCGGTTGAATCGACATGTCCGGTAAGAATGTGCCCTCCCAACTCGTCGCCGACCCGCAGCGGCCGCTCCAGATTAATTCCACGGCCCGATTGCCAGGACCCGGCCGTGGTTCTGGTGACAGTTTCGCCGGAAGCAATCACTTCAAACCAGCGGTCGGTCGCGTTGCCTTTGGCGACAACAGTCAAGCAGATTCCAGCGCACGCGATCGACGCGCCGACATCCACTGCGGAAACGTCGAAATGCGTTCCAATCGTGATGTGCAGGTCGCCGCGCTCCTCGACGCGCCGCACCTCGCCAACGTCACTGACAATCCCGGTAAACATGGGAGTGTTCTAGTGCCGGGCCTCGAAACTTTCCAGCAGATCGGCGCCAAGCTCCAATGTGCCGGCGCGGACAAAACGGGGTGCCTCATCAAGACCGAATGCTGCGAGCGCATCGATCGCAGCATGACCCGAGGCGCCAAGCGCCAGCGGCGCACGAAAAACCTCGAGCCGATCGGCGAGTTTGCGATCGAGAAAACTCGCATGAACGCTCGAACCACCCTCGACGAGAAGCCGGGTTATGCCGCGCGATGCCAGTTCGTTGAGAACCGCCCCGATATCTGGCCGGCCCCGCACGTCACGTTGCACCTTGACGATTTCGATGCCGGTTTCCGCGAGTGCGGCCCCCCCTTCGGCGACGGTGAACAACAATGTGGGTATTTCGCGCGCCGAGCGCGCGAGCTTTGATTGTTCCCGGAGGCGCAAACGTGTGTCGAGAACGACTCGCACCGGCGAGTCCTGCTCGATGCCCGGTATCCGGCACGTGAGCAGCGGATCATCAGCAAGCGCGGTCTCGATACCGACAAGAACGGCATCGTGTCGCGCGCGCAGGAGATGTGCAAAACGACGTGCCTCCATGCCCGTAATCCAGTGGCTTTCCCCGCCGGCACTGGCGATGCGCCCATCCAGGCTTGCCGCGATCTTCAGTGTCACCAACGGTCGCCTGTTTGTGATGCGCAAAAAAAATCCGCGGTTCATCTCGGCTGCTTCGCGCGCCAGAAAGGGCGTGAGCACGTCGAGCCCGGCCTGGCGCAGCCGATCGAAACCGCGCCCGCCGACCCGTGGATCGGGATCCTCGACAGCCCCTACCACGCGCGCGATCTCTGCTCGCACCAGCGCATCGGCGCAGGGCGGCGTCTCACCGTGATGGGCGCATGGCTCAAGCGTTGTGTATGCGGTCCCGCCGCGTGCGGCATCGCCGGCTTGGGCGATGGCAATTGTCTCCGCGTGCGGCCGCCCGCCGCGGCCGGTCCAGCCCCGTCCGACGATCCGGCCCAGGCGCGATACGATTACGCAGCCTACCGCGGGATTGGGCGCGACCAGTCCGAGTCCCCGCGCGGCCAACCGGAGCGCATGGCGCATGTGTTCCGAGTCGTTTAGCGGCTCCAAGAGATCACTCCCGGTCGCCACCCTCCATCTCACCGATCAACGCCTCGAAATCTTTCGTCTCCCGGAAATTGCGGTAGACAGAGGCGAAGCGGACGTACGCCACCTTGTCGAGACTGGCGAGCGCCTGCATGACCAACTCGCCGATGACCTTGGACGGAACCTCGTTCTCGCCCATGCTTTCGAGCCGGCGGATGATTCCCGTCACCATGCGGTCCACGCGTTCGGCTTCCACAGGCCGCTTGCGAAGGGCATGGTGCAGCGACCTTTCCAGCTTATCCCGCTCGAACGGCTCCCGCCTGGCGTTTTTCTTGACCACAATCAGTTCGCGCAACTGCACCCGCTCGAAGGTCGTAAAGCGCCCGCCGCAAGCGGGGCAATGACGCCTGCGCCGTATCGCGGAATTATCCTCGCTCGGCCGGCTGTCCTTGACCTGTGAATCGTCGTGTCCGCAAAACGGGCATCGCATCGATAGCGCCCTTCTCTCCCCCTCGAATCCTATTCCAACATCGCGGCGCTAGCCATAGATCGGGAATCGCCGACAAAGCTCGCTGACGCGGCTTCGTACCTTCGCTTCGACTTCGCGATCACCCTCGCCTGCCGTCGCGCCCAACGCATCGACCACCTCGACAATCATCGCCGCGATCTCGCGGAATTCCTGCTGGCCGAAGCCGCGGGTCGTGCCTGCCGGCGTTCCAAGCCGCACGCCGGAAGTAACCGCCGGCTTTTCGGTATCAAAGGGAATGGCGTTCTTGTTGCAGGTGATCCGCGCCCGATCGAGAGCTTTTTCAACGTCTCGTCCGGTCGCTTTCTTTGGGCGAAGATCGACGAGCATGACATGTGTGTCGGTGCCACCCGAGACGATATCCAGGCCCAGGCCCCGAAGCGCGTGAGCCATGGTCTGCGCATTCTCCACCACAGCCTGCGCGTAGCGCCTGAACGACGGCTGCAAAGCCTCACCCAACGCGACCGCCTTGGCGGCGATGACGTGCATGAGCGGACCGCCCTGCAGACCGGGAAAGACGGCAGAATTGATTTTCTTTCCCAACTCGGCCTGTCGCGACAGAATCATTCCACCGCGCGGTCCGCGTAGTGTCTTGTGCGTTGTCGTGGTGACCACATGCGCGTGATCGAGCGGATTTGGATGCACGCCGCCTGCAACCAGACCCGCGAAGTGCGCCATATCGACCATGAAAAAGGCGCCGATTTCATCCGCAATCCTCCGGAAAGCCGCGAAGTCGAATATTCGCGAATAGGCCGACCCACCCGCGAGAATTAGCTTCGGCCGGTGCTCCCGGGCGATCCGTGCCACTTCATCCATGTCGATCCGCTGGTCGTCGCGGCGAACGCCATAAGGGATGGGCTTGAACCACTTTCCGGACTGATTGACGGGTGACCCGTGCGTGAGATGGCCGCCCGCGTCGAGGCTCAGTCCCATGAAGCTATCGCCGGGTTGAAGCAGCGCGAAAAACACCGCCTGGTTGGCCTGAGCGCCGGAATGCGGCTGCACATTCGCGAATTCGCACGAAAAGAGCTGCTTCGCCCTCGTGATCGCAAGTTCCTCCGCGATATCGACGAACTCGCATCCCCCGTAATAGCGGCGGCCCGGATAACCCTCCGCATATTTGTTCGTGAGCACCGTCCCCTGCGCGTCCAGTACAGCGCGGGAGACGATGTTTTCGGACGCGATAAGCTCGATATTATCCTGCTGCCGGCGAAGCTCCCGGCCTACCACCTCCCAAACCTCCGGGTCGGTCTCGGCAAGATGCGCTGAAAAGAAGCGGGATAGTTCGCTGACCGAGGCGCGCGCAGGTTCAGACATTCTCATCCTCAAGGAAAACGGCGCTCGCCCAAATGCGCGAGACCGCCGGTCGCGGTGTAGTCACTTTCGCCCACCAATTCTAGTGCCGACCCGGCCACGGCAGGAACAAATGCAGGACGCTCGGCCGCAACCTGACGAGACGAAACCTGGTTCAAGAAGTCGTCAATGTTTCGAAATTGTTCGGTCGCAAGTTATCGTGCGTAGATGAGGTTTAGTTTGTTTTTTCTTGTTTCAAGCTCCGGCGGCCAATAAAACAGCGATTCCCTGGACAATCCAATCAGTTGAAGGACTTAGGAATGAGCAACAGCAGTGAAACGCATCTCGGGAAGCCGGACGACCTCATAAAGTTCGCAAGCGATATCGTAGCTGCCTACGTCAGCAACAATCCAACTCCGATCTCGGAAATTCCGGGAATGATCAAGAGCATTCACGCGACGCTCGGTGGTCTTTCCGGACGGGCGAGCGCGGAGCTGCCGACGTCGCAGAAGCCCGCCGTGCCTGTCAAGAAGTCCATCAGTCCCGAATACATCGTCTGTCTTGAAGACGGAAAGAAGCTGAAGATGTTGAAGCGTTATATTCGCTCTCGCTTCAACCTGTCGCCAGACGCGTATCGTACAAAGTGGGGCCTTGCGGCCGATTACCCGATGGTGGCGCCCAATTATGCCGCGCAGCGTTCCGAATTTGCCAAGAAGATCGGGCTGGGACGGAGCAAAGCGCCGCGTTCGAAGGGTCGGCGCCGAAGCTGACCGGCCCGTTTTTTCTCGCAAGGGCGGCCGGGGCGATCCGGCCGCCCCTCTTTTTCGAAGGAGAACAATCAGAACTATGCCGCGCGGTCGAGCCGGTGCGCCGTCCAGACCTTGTCCAGAGCGCAAACGAGCGCATCCATCATTTCGTCGGTGTGATGGGGCGATGGTGTAAGGCGGAGCCGTTCTGTACCGCGCGGAACGGTCGGATAGTTGACGGGCTGGACAAAAATGGCGTGCTCGTAAAGGAGGGCATCGGAAACCGATTTGCAACGCGCAGCATCGCCAACCAGCACCGGCACAATATGACTGGGCGACGGCATTACGGGCAACCCCGCTTCAAAAAGCAGGCGCTTCAGCCGGGCGGCGCGCTCCTGCAGTTTCTCCCGCTCCCAGCCGCTCTCCTTCAGGTGCCGGACGCTCGCCAGCACGCCGGCGGCGATCGTCGGTGGAAGCGAGGTGGTGAAAATGAAGCCGGGAGCGAAGGACCGGACGCAATCCACGACGTCGGCGCGCGCGGCGATGTAGCCACCCATCACGCCAAACGCTTTTGCCAATGTCCCTTCGATGATGTCGATACGCTCCATCGCCCCCTCGCGCGCGGCAACGCCGGCACCGCGCGGGCCGTACAGTCCAACACCATGGACTTCGTCGAGATAGGTGAGCGCGCCATGCCGCTCGGCGACATCGCAGGTCTCCGCGATCGGTCCGAAATCGCCGTCCATGGAATAGACGGACTCGAAGGCGATCAGCCTGGGTTGGGTGGGGTTGATCTCCCGCAGCAACGAATCCAGGTGGTCGAGATCGTTATGTCTGTACACACGCTTCACGGCGCCGCCGCGCCGCATGCCTTCGATCATCGACGCATGATTGAGTTCGTCCGAAAAAATGACGAGCCCCGGGAGCAGTCGGCATAATGTCGAGAGCGCTGCGTCGTTCGAAATAAAGCCCGAAGTGAAGAGAAGTGCCGCTTCCTTGCCATGCAGGTGAGCGATTTCCCGTTCCAACTCGACGTGGTAGTGCGTGGTGCCGGAGATGTTGCGCGTACCACCCGATCCGGCGCCGGTCTTTTCAAGCGCCTCGTGCATTGCGGCAAGGACCTTGGGGTTCTGACTCATGCCGAGATAGTCGTTGCTGCACCAAACGGTGATCGGGCGCACCTGGTTGTGCGCGTGCAGATCGGCCGAGGGATAGGCGCCGCTGCGTCGCAGAATATCGGCGAAAACACGGTACCGGTTCTCGCGGCGCAGATCCGCAAGCGCATCACGGAAACGGGTGTGGTAGGGATAGGTCAAAAAAGCGCCTCTTCGGCCGGGCCACGTGACCCGCAAAGAGACTCTAGCCCAGGCCGCGCCCCGGCTCCATGCGAAATAATCGCACGTCGTCTACGCCGCTGGGAAGGAACTCCGGCCTGTCAGGTCAGAGCTGGAAGCGGACCTGGTCGATCCAGAAACGCTCCAGGCGCCGCAGGCTCGTGCTGATCGATTCAAAGTCCGAGGAGCCGACATTCCCGACCGCTTCCAGCGAAACCAGGTGACGGTCGAAAAGTCCGCTCAACATGTTGCGAACGGCCTCGCCCTTGCTCGTCAGGCGTACGAGCACGGAGCGACGATCCACCGAAGAACGTTCGTGGTGGACATAGCCGGCTTCGACCAGCTTCTTGAGGTTGTAGGACACGTTCGAGCCAAGATAATGGCCGCGAGTGCGCAACTCGCCTGCGGTCAATTCCTGGTCGCCGACATTGAAAAGCAGAAGGGCCTGGACGCTGTTGATTTCGCGCTCGTCGCGGCGGTCAAGTTCGTCCTTGATGACGTCCAGCAGTTGCCGATGCAGACGCTCGATGAGGCTGAGCGTCTCGAGATAGAGTTTGCGGAGCGACTCGTTGCGCTCCAGCGCTGCAGCTGCGGGCTGCGGCTTTGCAATTGCCGTCATCACGTACCCCGAACACCCACATATTTTGACAATAAATAGTCCGACAATTGTTAAGTTGCGGTAAATCCTGACAGTCCATCGGAAGCGTGGCATGACTTGCGGCGCCCCCGACGTGTCCGTTAGACCAAAAGAGCACGCACGCAAACGTCCAATGGAAGCCCACTTTCCCGCACTGCGCATGCGTCGGCTGCGCCGGCACGAATGGACCAGGCGCCTTGTTGCCGAGTCCACGCTTTCAGCCGCGGATTTCATTTGGCCGCTGTTCCTGATCGATGGGGACAAGCGGCGCGAAGCCGTCCCTTCCATGCCGGGTGTTGAACGGTTTTCGATCGACGAGGCAGTCGGTGCTGCAGGAGAAGCCGTTCGCCTGGGAATACCTGCTGTTGCTCTTTTTCCGTGCACCGATCAGCGTCTGAAAACGGAAGACGGGCGCGAAGCACTCAATCCTTCGAATCTGGTGTGCAATGCGGTTCGCGCGATAAAGCTCGCCGTTCCAGAAATCGGTGTGCTTTGCGACGTCGCGCTCGATCCCTATACGACGCACGGCCACGACGGCGTGCTACGCGACGGAATTGTCGCCAATGACGAGACCGTCGAGATTCTGGTGCGCCAGGCGCTGCTTCAGGTACAGGCCGGCTGCGATATAGTTGCCCCCTCGGACATGATGGACGGCCGGATCGCGGCAATCCGTGAACTTCTCGAAAAAGAGGGCCATAAGGACACACTTCTCATGGCCTACTCCGCCAAATATGCGTCGGCATTCTACGGTCCGTTTCGCGACGCGGTGGGTTCCGCGAAGGCGCTGAAAGGAGACAAGCGCAACTACCAGATGGACCCGTCGAACAGCGATGAAGCTTTGCGCGAAGTGTCGCTCGACATCGCGGAGGGCGCCGACATGGTGATGATCAAACCCGGAATGCCGTATCTCGACATTGTGAGGCGCGTGAGGGAACGTTTTGGTGTCCCCGTATTTGTCTATCAGGTGTCGGGCGAATATTCGATGATTGCGGCGGCGGCAGAGCGCGGCTGGCTCGACCGCGAACAAGCGATGATGGAAAGCCTGATCGCGTTCAAACGTGCGGGCGCTTCGGGCATACTGACCTACTTCGCGCGCGAAGCGGCACAATTGCTTCGCGGCGAAAAGTGCACGTTGGGGCCGGAGCGCTAAATCAGGGATTAACGCTGTTTCTCACCGCGACGTGATTGTGATCACGGGGGCGTGCGCCGAATGGCCCTTGCCGCGCCGGATGGAACGGACCACAATCGTTTTGGTTCGGAGTCATGGAGGTACACAATGCGCATGATCGTTCTGGCAGCGGCTGTTGCTTTACTGGCGCCGGCAGCGGCGTTGGCTGATCCCCCCGCACCGGCAATAATGTCGGCAGGAGCCCATCCGGGAGAGCCGCTCATCTGCCGCTATTACTATCACGAAGGCCAGGTTGTATCGCGGCCGACATGCAAAACAGAGCGGCAATGGATTCGCGACCGTTTGGAAGTGGAGCACAACGTACGGGCTCTCCAGATGCGCGCGGCCATCCAGCAGAATTGAAATCGGGAACGGGGCGATTTTCCGGGACAGGGGCTCAGTGCGGTTGGCGGAGCATCTCGGTGCGCGCGAACAGGCTCGAAGTGTCCCAGCGCCTGCCGCCCATCCGTTCGACCTCACCGTAGAACTGATCCACCAGAGCAGCGAGCGAAAGCGGCGCGCCGTTTCGGCGCGCTTCGTCAAGACAGATCGCGAGATCCTTCCGCATCCACTCCACGGCAAACCCGTGGTCGAACTTTCCGGCGAGCATCGTCGCGTGGCGGTTGTCCATTTGCCACGACTGCGCCGCGCCTTTTGAAATGACCGAGACCACGGCTTCGGGGTCGAGGCCGGCCGCGCGGGCAAAACTCAGGGCTTCCGAGAGGCCCTGCACAATGCCGGCGATGCAAATCTGATTGACCATTTTGGTGAGTTGTCCGGCTCCCGCGTCGCCCATTCGCTGACAATGTCGCGCGTAGGCGCGCATGACCGGTTCGGCTTTGTCGTAATCGGCCTCGCTTCCGCCGCACATAATCGTGAGTTGCCCGTTGCGCGCACCTTGCTCTCCACCCGAAACCGGCGCGTCAACGAAGCCCAATCCACGCGGTTGCGCAGAACGCGCAAGCTCGCGCTCAACCGAGGCTGAGGCGGTCGTGTGGTCGACGAATATCGCCCCCTTGCGCATGGAGCCGAAGGCACCCTCATTTCCCACAGTCACCGCCGCGACATCGGCATCACGGCCGACGCAGGCCAGAACGATATCGGCGCCATCCGCCGCAGAGGCCGGAGAATTGGCGAGCCGGCCGCCATGCTCCTCGACCCATCGCCGGGCTTTTTCGGGCGTGCGGTTGAACACCGTGACGTCGTGACCGGCGCGGACCAGATGGCCCGCCATAGGGTACCCCATGACTCCAAGTCCGATGAATGCGACGCGCAGCGCCATGCCGCCTCTCCTGCTGGTTTGACGAAGTCGAAAACGCCGCGGCTTTCGCTGTCAAGCCATCTATTCCATCACTTCTATTTCGGCAGGGCGTTGAAGCAGCGAGGGCCGCCGGATCAGAAACAGCACGAACAAAGCCGGCAGGGAAATGAAGAACATGAACAGAAAATCGTTCGCATAGGCGATGATCTGGGCATTGTACTGAATGATGTGGTCGAGCTGCGCGGCGCCAAACGGAATCTGCAGGTTCCAGAACATGCTTTGGGCATTCATTCCCAACGCGCGATTGAACGGATTTGCGTGGTCGGCGAGCTGCGCGTGCATCGTCTGAATACCGGATGCGAGCATCGTCGTTGTTATCGAGACGCCGATCGCCATTCCGACGTTGCGCATAAGATTGAACATCGCCGACCCGTCGGTGCGTAGCGCAGGCGGAAGGGTCGAGAAGGCGATCAGGTTCATCGGCACGAAAATGAGGCCCATGCCGACCCCTTGTGCAAAAGACACCGTGCCGAGCCACATCGGGGACACGGCCGGCGTCCAGTTCGACATTTCCCAGAGGCTCCACAGCAGAAGCGCGGTGCCAACCGCCATCACGTAACGAGCATCCTGCTTCATCGCGAGTCGCCCGGCGAAAAACATGGAGAACATAGTGCCGATGCCGCGCGGCGCCATAAGCAGACCAGTCTGGGTAACCGTGTAGCCTCCCAGATCCTCAAGATACGGCGGCAGCAGCGCGGAACTTGCGAGCATGATCAAGGCGACGAGCAACATGAGCAGAAGTGCCGTCACGAAATTCCTGTCCTTGAATATCTCCATGGGCACGAAGGATTTCCGTGAGGTGAACATGTGTACGACAAAAAGATAGAGGCCGAGACCCGCCATGATCGCCTCGACGATGATCTCGCCCGAGGAAAACCAGTCTTTGGTCGTTCCGCGATCGAGCATCAGCTGCAGCCCGGCCAGGGCCATGCCGAGAATGGCAAAACCAAACCAGTCGAACTTGAGACTCTCGTTGCGCTGGGTTTCGCGCAAGAACAGCCAGATGCCGGTGACCGCGGCAATGCCAAACGGCAGATTGACGTAGAACACCCACCGCCAGCTGTAGGCGTCGGTGAGATAACCGCCGAGGGTCGGACCGAGAATGGGACCGACCATGACGCCGACGCCCCAGATCGCCATTACCGAGCCGCGTTTCTCGGGCGGATAGAGATCAAGCATGATCGATTGCGACAGCGGCGAGAGCGCCGCGCCGAACGCGCCCTGAATGAGGCGAAAGACGATCATCTGCTCGAGCGTCTGCGCTGCGCCGCAGAGCATGGACGCAACCGTGAACCCGGCGAGACTGACGAGCGCGAAATTCTTACGACCGAAGCGTGCGGCGATCCAGCCCACGGGGGCCGTCATGATGGCAGCGGCAACAATGTACGACGTTAGTACCCAGGTGATTTGCTCGCGTGAAGCGGCGAGACTTCCCTGCATGTAGGGCAGTGCGACATTGGCGATGGTGCTGTCCAGGGCCTGCATGAGAGTGCCCGCCATCGAGCACAGCATGACGATGCGCAATTCGACCTTCGTCGAATAGGATTCGTGAGTATGACCGGCCGTTCGCATGTGCGCGATGTCAGAAAACGTGAAAGCCGGAATTGATGGGGTATCCGGCCTCCGGCTTGCGGTCTCCGGTGGTCATCCGTTCAGGAGCCGAAACCAGCGGCGGTGACCGGTGTCGATCGACACGTTCGCGCTCATGCCCGCGCGGAGCGGCGGATCGCCCGGTTTGAAATCAAGCCGGATTTTCACGGTAACCCGTTGGGTCACCTTTACCCAGTTGCCACTCGCATTCTCCGCCGGCAGCACCGAAAAATCCGACCCGGTAGCCGGGCTGATCGAATCGACCTCCGCTTTCCATGTATGGCCGGGATAGGTATCGATCGTCACGTCCACCGGCTGGCCGTGGTGTACATGCGTCAGGTCGGTCTCTTTCATATTCGCCTCGACCCACAAATTCCTGGTCGAGACCAGCCCAACCGCGCTTGTGGTGGTGAACGCGGAAAGCGCCGAGATGACGAGCGTTCCGGGCTGGAGCGAATCGACCTCGGTCACCACGCCGTCGAACGGCGCGCGCACAACCGTGTGATCGAGCTGACGTTGCGCTTCATCGACTTGCGCCTTCGCGGCCTGGTACTGCGGCAACTGTTCGGCGGGCGTGGAGACGTTGCCGCCGAGCTTCGCCAGCTGCACATCCGCCTGTTCTTTCAGCGATGCGAGCGTGCTCTGCGAAGTCGCAAGGGTAAAGCGCGCCTGATCGTATTGCGCCGGCGCGATGCTGTTGAGTTTGAGCAGATTGGCGTAGCGATCGAACGTTACCTGATTCCACGCCACCTGCGACTGCTGTGCGGCGATGTCTTTCAGCATGCGCGCATAGTCGTCCTTCATCGACAGAAGGGTAAGACGCGTCTGTGCGAGGTTGGCCTTGGCGTTGTCGAGCGCAATCCGGAATTGCCTGGGGTCAATACGAAACAAGACCTGTCCCGCGCTGACGCGCTGGCCCTGGTGCACCTCCACGCCCTGGACCAGCCCGGAAACATCGGTCGAGACCATCAGTTGTGCAGCATGGACGTAGGCGTCGTCTGTTCCGACGTACCGGCCGCCGAACAACCAAAGTCCGAGCGACACGATTGCGACAAGCGCGACGCCGCCAATCATCAAGACGCGGCGCAACAATCCGCGATCGGATTTTGCCCTGGTGAGCAGCCCCTCGCCCGTCGCCGCTGTTCGACGGTTGGTGCCGATGTATCGGGAGCTTGCCGCGTCTGTCTGAATCGCCGCCATTCCTATTCTCCCACTGCGAGCGGCGCAGGCTCTGCCGTCAGGTTGTTTTTCATTTTGAGGAGTGCGTCGACCATCCGGCTGCGCATTGTCGGATCGACGCCTTCGAGCAGCTGATCGCCAAGAATGTCGCGCGCCTTCGAAATCTCCTCGAGCACCGGCTCGGCCGCCGGCAGAAGGTGCAACCGCCATATACGACGGTCGTTCGGGTCCGGCCGGCGCTCGACCAGGCCTCGCGCCTCAAGTCTGTCGATGAGCCTGCCGACTGAGATCGGTTCCACTTCCAAAATCGAGGCGAGCTCGTTTTGCGACAGCCCCGGCGTCGCATGCACGCGGGCAAGGATAACCCACTGGGCCCGCGTCATGCCTTTCGAGCGGGCGCGCTGATCGAAGCGGGTACGAAGCAATCGGGCCACGTCATGGAGAAGAAGCAGAAGGTCCCGGTCGAATTGCTGCATACGTCAGATCCTTCAGCAGCGTGAACATAAGCGTGCTTATTATAGCGTGCAAGATGAATCTGCGGTTAACGACCGTTCTTCGGGATCAAGTCATGAGCACCCGGTACCCACTCGGCGCGGAAATCAGCGAAGCCGAGGACCAAATGCGGTCACGCTTCAGCCGAGCCAACTGACCACTGGTCTGACCGATTCGCTCGCGCCGTCGCTCCGGTCGAAGCTGAGCCTGATGGTGACCTTCAAGTGCGCTTCCTGCGCTCTTCCGAGTATCGACGATAGGGTCGTGCGAGCGCGACGACTTCATTGGTATCCCGCCCTGGAGTCAGGGAAATTTGATTGGACCATGGCCAGCGCGGCGTTATCCGCACTAGCGCGTTTTTGCGGGACTGTCATAATGATTTCGGGGCGAGGCTCTGGATACGCCGGTGACGGACCAACGGACAGCGCGGGTTCCTCAGTTTTTTCTCACCCCGGGTGGCCCCTGCCCTTACCTCCCGGGTCGGACGGAGAGAAAAGTTTTCGCGCGGCTCAACGGCACGCTGGCGCAGCCTCTGAACGAAGCACTCACGCATTCCGGATTCCGACGCAGCCAGATGATCGCCTATCGACCGGCCTGCGACGGTTGTTCGGCGTGCGTGTCGGTGCGCATCGTCACGAGCGAATTCGCGCCATCGCGCAGCCACAGACGCCTGGCGAAGCGCAACACAGGCATTGTACGCACGGAGGTAAAGGCCGAGGCGACACGCGAGCAGTTTGCGCTCCTGCGCGCCTATCTTGATTCCCGTCATGCCGGTGGTGGTATGTCCGACATGGGACTGTTCGATTACGTCGCGATGGTCGAAGAAACGCCCGTAAACACCCATATCGTCGAATATCGCGAGCGCTTGAGCGACGGCAGGCCGCCCCGGCTTCTCGCCTGCGCGTTGACCGACGTGCTGCGCGACGGGCTGTCGATGGTGTACAGTTTCTTTCATCCCGGCGAGATCGGGCGCAGCCTCGGCACCCACATGATTCTCGACCATGTGGCGCAGGCGCAGGCGCGAAGGCTGCCCTACGTCTATCTTGGCTACTGGATCCGCGGCAGCGCCAAGATGAGCTACAAGGCGAAATTCCAGCCGCTCGAAGCGCTTGGCCCCGACGGCTGGTCCCGGCTGCCTCTCTGAACCCGCCTAGCTTGGTGCTTCCCCGGCGAAGCGCTGCCGCCAATCTGCAACCTGCTCGTCCGTGATTTTGGCGACGAGCACGTCGGGCGGGTGTACCGGCATCCCGGCATCGAGCTGATCGAGAAATTCGCGCATCGGTTCGCCCGGCCACGGAATGACCCGCGGCGCCGGCATAATCGCCTCGTGCATCCTGCGGCCGAGATCGGGAATGACCGGCCATGACAAATGGCCAAAGAGGTGCACGAGGTTCAGTCCCACGCGTACGCCCACCGCGGCGCGCGCCCGATCCTCGCGGATGGCACTCCATGGCGCGGCGCGTGTGAGATACTCATTGCCCGCGACCCAGATTGCGCGAAGTTCTCCCACCGCCTTCCGGAATTCGCAGGCTTCGAGAAATTCTGTGTAGCTTGCAACGCGCGTGTCCAGCTCCTTTGCAAGCGCGATTTCTTCTCCGCGCCACTCGCCTTCGCCGGGCACACGGGACTCGAAACGCGCCGCGCAGAATCGCATGACGCGATTGACGAAATTGCCGACGACGTCGGCCAGATCCTTGTTCACCGTGGCGGCGAAATGTTCCCAGGTGAAATTCGAATCGGAACTCTCCGGTGCATTCGCCATCAGGTAATAGCGCCAGATATCGGCGGGAAGAATTTCGAGCGCCGTGTCCATGAAAACGCCGCGCTTCTGGCTGGTCGAAAACTTGCCGCCGCAATAATTGATGTAGTTGAAGCCTTTGATGCGATCGACCAGCTTCCACGGCTCGCCCGAACCCATGATCGTGACGGGAAAGCCGACCGTGTGAAACGGCACATTGTCCTTTCCCATGAACTGGAAATAGGTGACCTTCTTCGCGGCGTCGCCGAACCACCAGTCGCGCCAGTGCTCCCCTTTTCCGTTCGCTTCCGCCCATTCGCGCGTCGCTCCGATATATTCGATGGGGGCGTCGAACCAGACGTAGAAGACCTTTCCCTTCAGCCGGCCGTCGCCGATGTCGTCTGGTACCGGAATTCCCCACGCCAGATCGCGCGTGATCCCGCGATCGTTGAGGCCTTCGTCGAGCCACTTGTGTGCAATCGAGGTGACGATTATGGGCCAGTCGTTGCGATGGCTGTTGACCCAGTCGCGCAATGCTTCGGTGAATTGCGATTGTCTGAGAAACAGGTGCGCGCTGTCGCGGACCTCGATGTCCGTTGCTCCGGAGAGCGCGGAACGCGGCGCGATGAGATCGACCGGATCGAGAACGCGCGTACAATTTTCGCATTGATCGCCACGGGCCCTCTCGTAGCCGCAATGCGGACAGGTGCCCACGACGTAACGGTCCGGCAGAAAACGGTTGTCGGTTCTGGAAAACACCTGCCGCGTGGTGCGCACTTCGAGATATCCGCGCTCCCAAAGCGCCCGGGCGAAATGCTGTGTCAGCTCGCGATTGGGCAGGGCCGACGATCGGCCGAAGTAGTCCCAGGAAAGACCGAAGCGCTCTCCGAGGTCTTTCTGGATCTCGTGCTGCTCGGCGCAATAGGTCGCCACCTCCTGACCGGCTTCGAGGGCCGCAAGCTCGGCCGGCGTGCCGTGTTCGTCGGTGGCGCAGATGAAGAGCGCGTTCCGCCCCCGCGCCCGCTGAAACCGCGCGAACACGTCGGCAGGCAGCATCGAGCCCACAAGGTTGCCCAGGTGCTTGACGCCGTTGATATACGGCAATGCGCTGGTGATCAGGATCGGGTTCATGCATGGGTTTTCGCACGTTTTCGGCTGAAACCGCACCATGGACGGTGCGGCCGATCGCTCCATATCGGCGCGCGGGCGACTTTCTCAAGCAGATTGCGCGCGGCCGCGGGCCAGCGTATCTCGGGCGCCGGGCCGGCTTAGCTCAGCTGGTAGAGCACGTGATTTGTAATCACGGGGTCGCGGGTTCGATCCCTGCAGCCGGCACCAAATAAATCAACGAATACAATATGTTATCACGTTAATGGTTTTGAAATAAAATAATAACCGCGAACATGTCCGTGCTGTGTCATGCTCGCGTGAACGCGCGTGTTGACGAAGTGCGACCTGTGCGGCGAGACGGCCGTGATCGGTGCGTACATGATCCGACGCAATCACGATTTCTGCGAGACGAACCGCGCGGAAGCGGGACAAGGTGTTCGGGTCGAAATGAAAAGCCCGCCGGAGCGGGGCTCTTCACTGCCGTTGGACAGATTATTCGCCGTCAGCAACTGCCCTTTGCGCCGAATGTTGCATTAGCAAGCTCGTATGAAGTGCCGCCCTGGATGATGTCGTAAGCGCCGTTTTCATCGATGTCACCGTCGCGGGCGCGCGCGGTGAACGTCGCCGAGGCCGGTTCCTCACCGCTCCCCTGAACGTCCACGAAAATCACGACGTTGCCGTTGATGACCTGGAAATCACCCTCGTACTGGCCGTCCAGCACCGCTGAACCACTATGGCGCCGGCCGAAGTTCAGGCCGTCCGTCAGCACCACGCAGTGCGTGCTCTTGGGGCGGTGCCCTGTATAGCCTTTGGTGGTGAGGTATAAGTCGCGAGTGAGAGTGACCTGCCAATTCCCGGTGTAGCTGCCGCTGTCCGCCATGGCGGTGCCGGTCGCCATCACTGCGGAAAAAGCGGCGATTGCCGCAAGCGTTTTCATCGTATGAGTTCCCTCTCAAGGAGTTGGTGCCGCTCCGACCTTTGGACGCGTGCAGCGCTTCGATTATTCCCGGAACGCGCTCGAGCAAAAAGAAGAGAGCCCGGCCGACGCAGGGGCTTTGCACGCTCCCGTACGGTCGACCCTCTATCGGATCAGCGCGTGCGCCCAAGGGCGGGTGAAGCGCACATCCATGCCGCGCTCTGCTTGCCCAGGCTTCCCACGCATGCATGAATGCCTGGCGCCGTTCGATCGGCATAGCATCAAGATCGCCTGCTACGGTCATCATATCGCCGCAGGGATCGATTCGCGCAGCGACAGGCATCACGTTCAGCTGCACCGGTTCGTATCGATCCAGGCTCATATGGCGAGCCCGCGGCTGTCCAAATCGGCGCCCTCGTCGAGGCGGCGCGTTTGCAGATCGCGCGGTTAGGGGTTCCATCCCTGCAGCGGAGGTTACGCCGCGGCGCGCGCCGATTCCCCACTGACGATCGGCATTACGATCCGGAATCTGGTGCCGAGGCCGGGTGCACTCTCCACGTCGCATGTTCCGCCATGGGCTTCGGTGAGGCGGTGGATCAGGGCAAGGCCGAGCCCGGTGCCGCCCTCGGCGGCAGAGAAGGTGTTGTCGGCGCGCTCAAACGGAAGGAACATCCTGGGCAGCATGGCATCGGGAATGCCGCAGCCGGTATCGGCCACTTCGATCGTCAGCGCCGAGCCTTGCACGTTTGCGGCAAGCTGAACCTGTCCTTTCGCGGTGAACTTGATCGCATTCGAGAGCAGGTTGAGAACGATCTGACGGATCGCCGTCTCGTCGGCGTGTACCAGGCAACCGTTGGTGTTGTCCTCGAAAAGCAGCTGCAATCCCTTTTCGGACGCCCTGGCGAACATCGGGCGCGCGCAGTCGGCGAGCGTCGGGCCGATCGCAAACTTCGTACGTTCGAACGCCATCTTGCCCGCTTCGATTTTCGCCAGATCGAGCACGCCGTTGATCAGGTTGAGGAGGTGGCGCGCGCTCGAGACAACGTCGCCGGCATACTCGGAATATTTCTCCGACTGCTCGCCCAGCATGCGGTCGCGGATCACTTCGGAGAAACCGATAATGGCGTTCAGCGGCGTACGCAACTCGTGGCTCATGTTGGCGAGAAAGCGGCTCTTGGCGAGATTGGCGTCTTCAGCGCCGCGCTTGGCCCGCGCCAGCACACGAGCCATGTGCTCGTTCTCAAAGCGCAGAACGATCGCCCGCCGGTATTTCGCCGACAGCTGAAATCCGTAGAAGAAGACGACCAACGAGAACGCCGGAAAGATGGCGCCGATGGTCAGTGTGACAACGCCGCCGCCCGCGCTCACAAGCCCTGCCAGGACAGAGAGAACGGTCGCGGCCAAATTCACCCCAAAAACGACGCGGCACGGCGCAAGCGCATAGAAGGACCCCACCATGGTGCCGAGAACCATTGCGCAAAGCACCGCACGCCCTGCGGGCATCGCGCTGCTCCAGAACGCGGCGATAAGAGAGCCCCAGATCGCACCGCGGACGGCCCAGAGGAGACACAGCCGCAGGTGCCAGGCGCGGTTCCCCGCGCGGCGCTCGTGGTCACGGTGGTGCCGCCATACAAAGAGCGCACAGACGCTCCAGAGGATTTGCGCGGAAAGCCAGATTGCAGTGCTTGCAATGGGTGCGCGGCCGAGCAAAGGAAAGAGACCGCTCATTGCAACGGAGAGCGCCGCCGCGAACAGGATGCCGTCGACGTACTGCGTCCAGCCGCCAAAAACGATGCGGACAAGCTCGCGCTCGATCCGCAAGTTCACGCTGCGCGAAGATGCTCTCAAGGCCCGGCCGTCCCACATACCGACCGATCATGCAGGACATCGGTGAAAAAACTGATTAATGCGATGGCCGAAATGCTTCGCGCAGTAACCGGAACTTAAGCATAACCATGAGCAACGACACCGAAGCAGTTGTTTCCCGTCTCCTCGACATCATGCGACGCCTGCGCGATCCCGCGTCGGGTTGCCCATGGGATGTCGAGCAGAACTTTGCGACGATCGCGCCTTACACCATCGAGGAAGCCTACGAGGTTGCGGGCGCCATCGAGGAGCAGGACTGGCCGGCGCTCCGGGAGGAGCTCGGCGATCTCCTGCTCCAGGTGATCTTTCACGCCCAGATGGCAGCGGAACGCGAACTGTTCGATTTCAACGACGTCGTTGTGTCCATTACCGACAAGATGTTGCGCCGACATCCTCATGTATTCGGCCAGGAGAAGGGGATCGATACCGCGGCCGCCCAGACCGCAGCATGGGAGGAACACAAAATCCGCGAACGAGCCGAGCGGAAAGCGGGCCTGCTCGATGGCGTACCGGTTGCCTTGCCTGCACTCTTGCGCGCGCTGAAGCTTCAGCAACGTGCTTCGACCGTCGGGTTCGATTGGGATTCCGCGCCAAGGGTTGTCGAGAAGATCGCGGAGGAGGCGGGCGAGATTGTGGACGCGAAGGCGAACGGCGCGTCCCCGGACCGCCTTCAGGACGAAATCGGCGACCTGCTGTTTGCGGTTACCAATCTTGCCCGCCACCTTGGCGTCGATCCGGAAGCATCGCTTCGTTCGACCAATGCCAAGTTCGTCCGCCGGTTTGGTGAAATCGAAAAGGCTCTGTCCAAACAAAACCGTTCGCTGGCTGACGCCTCGCTCGGCGAGATGGAAATTCTTTGGCAGGCAGCAAAAACAGGCGAGCAAGGTTAGTCCAGTATCATTCTGGAGCCGATTGTCCGTACACTCTCACCGGGGGAACGCGCTCAGGGTACGGGGATCGATTTCAGTTCTTTTCCGTAGCGATTCTGGAATCGACCAAGCATTTCCGGATCCACCGACACCGTAAGCTCCGTACTGCCATTGCGGTCCTTGCGTGCGAGGACACGCCCGTGCGCATAGGCCCAGGCAATGCCGCCGCCGTCCGAAGACGAAAGCCGGAGTCGCAGCGTTAGCGCCTGCTGCTCGAGCATGCGATCCAGCCGTGCCAGCAAATCTGCAAATCCTTCGTGAGTGAGTGCCGAGATTGCGATAGGCGCTTTCCCTTCCCTCCCGTTCCTCGTGCGCAGATTCTTGCGCGCCGCAGGCGTCAGGAGATCGATCTTGTTCAGAACTTCAACAATGCGCCGATCCCCTTCCGTGTCGATATCGAGCTCCGAGAGCACCTTCAGGACGTCGGTTTTCTGCGCGTCCGACTCTTCGTGCGCAGCGTCGCGCACGTGCAGAATGACGTCAGCCTCAACCACTTCCTCAAGCGTCGCGCGAAACGCCGCGATCAGCTCGACGGGCAAATCGGCGATAAAGCCGACGGTGTCCGACAGCACAATCGGCCGGCCGCTCGGCAACGGAAGTCCGCGCATTGTCGGATCCAGCGTGGCGAACAGCATGTCGCGCGCCTCGACGGCCGATTTCGTCAGGGCGTTGAACAACGTCGACTTTCCCGCGTTCGTGTAGCCCACAAGTGCGGCAACGGGATAAGGCACGCGCCGACGCGCGCGGCGGTGCAGGCCGCGCGTACGGCGAACATCTTCAAGTTCGCGGCAGATTTTGGCGATGCGCTCGCCGATCAAGCGCCGGTCGGTCTCGATTTGGGTCTCGCCCGGTCCACCAAGGAATCCAAAGCCGCCGCGCTGGCGTTCCAGATGGGTCCAGCTGCGCACCAGTCGGCTGCGCTGCCAGGTAAGATGCGCGAGTTCAACCTGCAGCCGCCCCTCGCGCGTGTGCGCGCGCTCGCCAAATATCTCGAGAATCAATGCGGTGCGGTCCAGCACCTTTACATTCCACGCCTTTTCGAGATTGCGCTGCTGTACCGGTGTCAGCGCTGCATTCACAATGATGACATCCGGTTCGAGAGCGCGCGCTTCGGCTGCGATCTCATCCACCTTGCCTTTTCCGATCAGCGTGGCAGGCCGTGTCTCGGACAGCGGAACGATGTGTTCGGCGAGGATGATGAGTCCGATGGCTGACGCAAGGCCCGCCGCCTCAGCGAGCCGCGCCTTTGCGTCGCGATTTCCGCGCGCAGTATCGCGCCGTTTCGGCTCGACGTGCAGAACGAGCGCGCCGGTACGCCCGCGCGTATCGCGCGCCGTGCTCGTGCGACGATCAGTATTCAGGCGGTTTCCAGCGCCGCCGTCTCACTGTCCTGAAGCTGAATCGGACCGAGCGGCATCACGGTGGAAATGGCGTGCTTGTATACCAGCTGCGCATGCCCGTCGCGACGGAGCAAAACACAGAAATTGTCAAACCAGGTGATATTCCCCTGAAGCTTCACTCCATTGACCAGAAAAATCGTGACGGACGATTTGCTCTTGCGCACGGCATTCAAGAACGTGTCTTGCAGATTCTGTTGTTTGTCGGTCATGGCGAAACCGCTCTTTTTCCTTGGCTCCAACCTCGTCTTGCGAGGCACGTCAGCATAGTTTGATTTGCGCGAGCGGCGAAAGGGTCTCCGCGGTCGCTCTCACCCGGAACCCGTCGAATTGTGGGATCGCTCTGCGGCACCAACTTCAGCAGCATGACGATAAAGTTCGTGCAGGCGACGTGCGACCGGACCCGGCGTGCCCGCACCGACCGGGCGGCCGTCAATTTCGACGACCGGCAACGCACCGATGGTGGCCGCCGTGATGAATGCTTCGCGCGCCCCTTGCGCCTCCGAAACGGTGAACCGACGTTCGACGATCGGCATCTGCGCGCTTTCAGCAACCTGCATCATTATGCGCCGCGTGACGCCGGGAAGAATGGCATTGTCGAGATCGCGCGTGACGAGCTTCCCCTCGCCGTCGACGATCCAGGCGCTCGTTGACGAGCCCTCGGTCACGTGCCCGTCCCGATCGACGAGCCAGGCTTCGTAGGCGCCCGCCGCCCGCGCCTCTGTCTTTGCGAGCACGTTGGGCAGAAGCGCCGTGGACTTGATATCGCAGCGCGCCCAACGCTGGTCGGTCGTGGTGATCACCCTGATGCCCGACCGACGGCGGTCTTCGAAACCGTTCATGTCGATGGATTTCGCGGTGATGATAAGCGAGGGCGGGGGCGGATGCTGCGGTACTGCGTGATCGCGACGCACGGCGCCGCGGGTCACCTGCATGTAAATCAGCCCGTCGCGCAGCCGGTTGCGGCGCGCGATTTCACGAATGACGAGCTGAAGGGCGGGACGCCCCATCGGCATGGCAAGGCCGATCTCGCGGAGCGAACGCTCAAGCCGGTCGAGATGCTCGGGTTCGTCGAAAATGCTGCCAGCGAAAACGCCGAACACTTCGTAGATCGCGTCCGCGAACTGGAGTCCGCGATCCTCGATGTGCACGCCCGCGACATCGTGCCGTACGTACCGTCCGTCGACATAGGCGATGCGGCCGACGGGCCGGAGGCGCGCATGCGCACGCACGCGGGTATCAGGCATTGACGGCCTGCTCGCGGCCCATAGGACCAACGCCCAGTGATTTCAGTTTGCGATGAAGCGCCGAACGCTCCATGCCGATGAAAGCCGCGGTCCGCGAGATATTGCCACCGAAGCGGTTGATTTGCGCGACCAGATATTCGCGTTCGAATATCTCCCGTGCTTCGCGCAGCGGAAGCGAGATCACCATTTCGCCGGCGGTGCCGTTCCATGCGGCGCCATTGGTGAAGTCCGCGGGCAAAAGGTCCGCCGAAATCGCGTTGACGGCATCGTCGGTGGCAAGGATCAGGAGACGTTCCACGATGTTGCGCAGCTGACGCACGTTTCCCGGCCAGTTGTGTGCCTGCAGGATCGCCATGGCGTCGTCGCCGATCTCGCGCATCGGCAGGCCGGATGCCACCGACAGCCGCTTCATGAAGTGCAACACGAGGAGGGGGATGTCGTCGCGGCGCTCGGCGAGCGACGGCACGCGCAGCGGCACGACGTTCAACCGGTGATAAAGGTCCTCGCGGAATTGCCCGTCTGCGATTTGGGCCCTGAGGTCGCGTGTCGTGGACGACACGATGCGCGCATCGACCTGTACGCGCGCCGTTCCACCCACGCGCAGAAAAGTCTGATCCACCAGGACGCGCAGCACCTTGCCCTGCGTCTCGAGCGGCATGTCGGCGATTTCGTCGAGATAGAGCGTACCGTTGTGCGCCAGCTCAAGGAGGCCGATCTTGCGCGGGCCGTCCGAACCCTCCTCGCCGAACAGTTCGGATTCGATCCGCTCCGGCGCCATGGTGGCGCAGTTGATGGCGACGAAGGCGTGGTGTGCGCGCCGCGAGCGCGCGTGAATGAGACGCGCTGCCAGCTCCTTCCCGCAACCGGCAGCACCGGTGATCATCACGCGGCTTCCGGTGGGCGCGATCTTGTCGATCGTCTGGCGGAGTTGCGAAATCGCGGAAGAGGCGCCGACGAGTTCCGTGTCGTCGCCGATCTTGAGTTTCAATTCCTGCACTTCGCGCCTGAGCCGTGCAGCCTCAAGCGCGCGCGCCGTCACATGAATGAGGCGGTCCGCCTTGAACGGCTTCTCGACGAAGTCGTAGGCGCCTTTCTTGATCGAGGCGACCGCGGTCTCGATGGTGCCGTGACCGCTGATCATCACCACAGGTACATCCGGATAATCGCGCTTCAGCAGATCCAGCACCTGGATGCCGTCCAGTCGGCTTCCCTGCAGCCAGATGTCCAGAATGACGAGCTGCGGCCGGCGCTGCCGCACGGCCGCGAGAGCCGCGTCGGCATCGGCCGCGGTACGTGCGGTATAACCTTCGTCGTTCAGAATCCCCGCGATCAGCTCGCGGATATCCTCTTCGTCGTCGACAACGAGCAGTTCAGACGCGATCAGCGATCCGTTCTTCATCCCTTTCACCCATTTCACGTACAGTTTTTTGCTTCAGCGGAAAAACCAGGCGCACCTCTGCTCCGGGTTCGTCGTCTTCGCGGTCGGAGAGCGAAATCTCTCCACCGTGTTCCTCCACGATCTTGCGGACAATGGCGAGACCAAGGCCCGTGCCTTTCGCCCGTGTCGTCACATAAGGTTCGGTCAGGCGGTGCCGCTCGGCCTGCGGCAGGCCGACGCCGTTGTCGGTGATCGTGAACACCACGCGTGCGGCATCGGCGCCCGTCTGGATCGCAATTCGCCCACGTTCGTCCGAGCCGGCTTCAATCCGCGCCTCGATCGATTCGCAGGCATTCTTCAGCACATTGATCAGCGCCTGCGAAACCAGCCTGCCGTCGCAGTCGAGCGCAATACCGCGTGGTCCGGGCGCTACGTCGAAATCGATCTGCGGATGCCCGGCACGCTGCAGGAATACCGCGTGCTGGACAAGTTCCTGCGCATTTTCGCACCGCATCACAGGCGCCGGCATCCGCGCAAAGGACGAGAACTCGTCGACCATCCGCCCGATGTCCCCGACCTGCCGAATGATGGTGTCGGTGCATTGCCGGAAGATGTCCGGGTCGGTCGATACCTCGCGCGCGTATTTCCGCTTCAGCCGTTCGGCGGAGAGCTGGATGGGGGTAAGGGGATTCTTGATCTCGTGCGCGATGCGGCGCGCCACGTCAGCCCATGCCGCCGTGCGCTGCGCCGAGACGAGATCGGTGATGTCGTCAAACGTGACGATGAATCCGGCCTCGCCTTCGCCCGCCTCGCTCGACACCTGCACGCTCAGGGTCCTTACCGTTGCACCGCGCCGGACTGTCGCTTCGCCGCTTGCGCGCGCCACCGGCTCGTGCAGTGCGCGGCGGATGAGTCCGGCAAGCTCGGGAACGCCTTCTGCGTAGTGCTGACCCTCCAGTTCTTCCGGATCGGAATTCAGGAGCCGCGCTGCGGCGCGGTTGACGATGGTGATGTTGCCGTCGCGGTCGAGCCCCATCACGCCCGCGCTCACGCCGGCCAGAACGGCTTCGGTAAATCGCCGCCGCTCGTCGAGCTGCTGGTTGGCGTGGATCAGTTCGTTGCGCCGCGTATCAAGCTCCGCGGTCATACGATTGAAGGCGCGGGCGAGCATGCCCATCTCGTCGTCGTCGCGGTCGACCTCGACCTGTGCCTTGAGGTCGCCGCGGGACACACGCTCCGCAGCGCGGATGAGCCGGGACACGGGACGCACAAGCGTGTTGGCGGCCCAAAGGCCGAGCCATATCGCCGCCAGCAGGATGAGCAGAGACACGGCACCGTACAACGCTGCGAAGACGAGCTCGACCTGCGAACGGTTCTGCTCGAGTCGCTTGTACTCCGAAACCGCGTCGACGGTTTTCTGGTAGTAAGCAAGCACCTGCGGATCGACGGTGCGCACCACGAGCAGATAGGCGTCCCGCAACGCCTGCATGCGGATGAGTCCGCGCACCACCCCGACCTTGGAATTGGCGTCGATGACGATGAGCCCGTGGCTCGCCTGGGCGATGTCGCCAGGCTTCGGCGGCGCGAGGTCTGGCAGGAAGCGTTGTCTCGTGCTACCGAGCACATGACCGCGGTGATCGATGATGTACGCCGCCTGCAGACCACGGTCCTTCGCAAGGTCGGCGAGTTTGCTGAACAGCAGATCCGCGTGGACCTTGTTGTTCGCAAACAGTTCGGGATCGCGTTCGATCGAGTTCGCGATCTCGTACGCGTCGCCGACGATCTGGTTCTCGTTGCTCTTCACGTAACGGTCGGCGACGTGAACCGCGTTGCCGAGCGCCGATTTCACGTGCGAGGAAAACCACGCCTCCAGACCAAGGTCGAGCGAGACGGCGGCGAACACGGCGACAAGGATCGCGGGAATGACCGCAATGGCACTGAACAGTGCTACGAGCCGCACATGCAGCTTCGCGCCGGCAATGCCCGATCGTCGGGCGATCCAGAGCCGCATGAGCCGCCACACGACGAGACCGCCGAGCGTTAGCACGAGGGCGAGGTTGACGAGCAGGAGCGCGATCAACGTGCGCGAGGTGGGGTGATAGGGGACGAGACCGGTAACCGTCGCGTAGGTCGCGACCCCGGAGATCACGGCGAGGAGACCAACGCCGGCGGCCAAGCGCGAGGGGCTCGAGGCAGCCCGGATTACCTGCCACAAACCGGCGCGCCCAGGCGTGTCGACCAAATCACTTGTCGCCATTCAGGCCTGCCGACCCACCGGACGCCCGGCGCCCTGTTTCAAGAATACGGCCGCCAGTGTACCCAAGCCACAGCCTGTTGCAACAACCGCACAGTTGTTCCGGGACCGCGGGCGAGGGCGCCCGCGCCCGCATCGCCGAAAGGGCAACCATGAGCACCCCGGTTTCCGCTCCTTCGTCGACCCAGTTCCCAAAACTCCGGCGGAAATTATCGATGGTTGGCTTCCCGCAGTCGCTTGGGCGCGGTGGTGGTGGACCCGGCCAACAGGTGTTCAGTCCCGGCGAGGAAATCCGCCGCCATGGCGAGTGCCCCCTTCGCTTCGGATTCGGACACGTCCGAACCCGGGCCGCTTTCGTAATCGGCAACAACTTTGAGCTTGTACGCTCGGGAGAGGACGCGGCGGAGATCATCGCGGAATTCTCGCACCTCTTTCGCCTGTTTCTTCAAGAAACCGGGTGCGCAAATCGGCGAGTTTGTTCAGTTCCGTCCAACGATCGGACATGTCCTTGAGAAATGCGTCGAGCGATGGCTCGGCGTTTCCGCGCCGGAATAGTCGATACCGATCGTGCGGGAAAAAGCAGTCATCTTATTGGTCGCGCGCGGGAACGTCTGATGTCACATTCGTCGCCGCATCACTTAATGCGCAAAAATTGCCTCGAAGAGAAGCGGCGGCAACTCACTCATAATGGCTTGTTATCCACGCTTCCTCTCCGAAATCGCCATCCTCAATGCGCGGATGACATTGCGACGCTGCAGCTCGCGAAGAACGCCCGCCACCATGTCCCTTCATCCTAAGAGCGCCAGGCGGGTATTCAAACCCCCGGCGATTTGTCGTCAAATGATGCTCATCTGAGGATGCCGCAGCCCTGCAGCTTCTTCCGCAGCGTGTTGCGGTTGAGGCCGAGAAGCTGGGCAGCGCGGAGCTGATTGCCGGCGGTGACTTCGAGACAAAGCTTCAGCAGCGGTCGTTCCACTTCGGCCATGACGCGCGCGTAGAGATTGCCCGGCGAAGAGCCATCCCGGCCGGCCTGAAGTCGCTCCGTAAGGTGGCGTTCCAATACGGCCTCGAATTTCTCCGACAATTGCAAAGGCGCCGCTGTGCTCAACTCCTGCGCCACCGTTTCGGCAGTGATCGTCTCTTCCGGCCGGAGCACGACAATCCGGCGGATGAGGTTCTCGAGCTCGCGGACATTGCCTGGCCAAGTGTGAGCTTTCAGGGCTTCGAGCGCGTCGTCGGTAATGCGGTCGGACCCTCGGCAGGTTCGCGAGCCGCGGTTCGATGGGTTGCTCTCGGCGCGGGAAAGAAAATGGGCGACGAGATCAGGAATGTCTTCCAGGCGTTCACGCAGCGGCGGCAGGCGCAACGGCACCACGTTCAACCGGTAGTACAGATCGTGGCGGAATTGCTCCTCGCGCACGGCCCGCGCGAGATCGCGGTTCGTTGCCGCGACGATCCGGACATTCGTCTTGATGGGGGCCCGCCCGCCGACGCTGGTGAATTCGCGCTCCTGGAGCACGCGCAGCAGCCGCGTCTGCGCCTCCCGCGGCATGTCTCCGATCTCGTCGAGGAAGAGTGTGCCGCCTTCTGCCTGCTCAAAACGGCCAATGGCGCGCGCCGTGGCGCCGGTAAAGGCTCCGCGCTCGTGACCGAACAATTCGCTCTCCACAAGTTCGCGCGGGATCGCCGCGAGGTTGACCGCGACGAATGGCCCGCGGCGCCTGGAGCCATAATCGTGCAGAACCCGCGCAATCAGCTCCTTGCCGGTTCCGGACTCACCCGCGATCAGCACGGTCAGATCGGTCTGCGTCACCTTGGCAATCGCGCGATAGACGTTTTGCATCGCCGGCGAGCGGCCGGTCAGCGGCAGCGACTCATTTTCCGGGTCCGGCGGAACTTCCGCCGCGCGCGGCGCGCGCGCGAGGGCGCGCTGTACGACCGCGGTCAATTCCTTGAGGTCGAAGGGCTTCGGCAGATATTCGAAGGCGCCACGCTCGGCGGCGGTAATGGCGGTCAGAACGGTATTGCGCGCGCTCATCACCACGATCGGAAGTTCGGGACGAGCGCCCTGAATCCGCGGAATAAGATCAAAGCCGTTCCCGTCGGGCAGAATCACGTCGGTGACGACGAGACTGCCCTCCCCGTCTTCCACCATTTCCCACAGGCCTGCCGCCGTTGCCGTTGTTTGCACCCTGTACCCCGCCCGGCCGAGCGCCTCGCCCAGCACCGTGCGGATCGCGGCATCATCATCGACAATCAAGACCGTGTTCCGCATTACGTCACCGGGAGAAGAACACGAAATTCTGTACGGCCGGGAACGGAATCGCATTCCACCAGGCCGCTATGCTCGCCGACGATCCTGGCCACCAACGCCAGCCCAAGGCCCGCGCCGCGGGGCTTCGTCGTCACGAAAGGGTCGAAAATGTGCGGCAGCAGATCGGACGCGATGCCGGCGCCGTTGTCGCACACCCTCACTTCGAGCGGCACGGCGCGGCGCGCGCCGTGCGTGCCGACGAAAATGCCGGCGCGGTAGGCGGTGGCGAGCAGGATTTCTCCGCCCGCCTCCGGCAACGCATCGCTCGCGTTGCGCAGGAGATTGACGAAGACCTGGATCAGCCGGTCGCGATCTCCCGAAACGGAAGGCAGCGACGGATCGAAGGCATCCCTGAACGTCGCGTGCCGCGCGAAACCAACGCCCGCTATAGTGCGGGCGCGATCCAGCACTTCGTGAATGTTGACCGGCGCCATTTCCTGGCTTCGCGTTGCGCCGAACGCTTCCATGCTGTCGATCAGAGCGCGGATACGGTCGCTCTCGGCGCAAATCAGCTGCGCAAACGCCCGCTCGCGTTCTCCGACATTTTCTTCGAGCAGCTGCGCGGCGCCACGGATTCCCGCCAGCGGATTCTTGATCTCGTGCGCGAGCACGGCCGCCATGCCGTTCAGCGATTGGAGGCGCTCGCGAAAGCCGTGTTGCCGGTTCATCCGTCCGGCGAACCCGCGTTCGTGCAAAATGACGATAACGGCGCCCGCCATTCCGCCGTACGGCGCCGCCGAAACGTCGGCGACGCGATGTTCGCCACGACGCATTTCGATCACGACATCGCACGCTTCGATTGCGGCCGCGCGCGCGCGTGCCTGCGATATCAGGTCAAGCAACCCCGGCACCGCGGATGAGCCTGCCCCCGCGAAAGCGGGGGTCCCGGGAGGAATCAACGCGTCGAGTTTTCCTGCGCAGAGTGCGCCGGCGCCCGCCCCGAAAAACTGTTCGCCTGCGGGATTGGCGAAGACAATCTCGTTTTCCGGGCCCACCACAAACAGCGGCAGCGGAATCGATGCGGCCAGCTGACGGTAAGGCTCGCGTTCCTGCAGATCCGTCTTTTCGAGCATTGCCCGCGAATCACCCGTCGCCGCATGAGAACGCTAAGCGCGCCACCCGACCCGCGAAAGCGCGCCGCAGGAGATATGCCCAACTTTGAACCAGTCCAGCGGCAAGTCAGGATTGAACCGCCAAGGCGCGAAGGCGCCAAAGAATTGAAGATCACCACGGGAGCATCCGTATGATGGAGAGAACGAATTGCGCGCCGTAGGCGCGCGATAGTCTCGCTCCACGCACCGCCTGTCTCCGTGTTCTTGTGGCTGCCTTGGCGCCTTTGCGCCTTGGCGGTTCATTTTCTGCGCTCCACGTTTCCGCACGCCGGCCTGAGCCTTTTTGCCGGCCCGAAATCCGGCTACCAAGGCGGCCATGAGGGATATTGCGCGGCGGGGATTTCTGCAGGGTGCGGCGGCGACGTCATCGCTGATGTTTGCGTCGCCGTTCGCTTACGCATCGAATGACGCGGCCCGCGCATCGAAGCTGACCGACATCGACCACATCATCGTGCTGATGAAGGAGAACCGTTCCTTCGATCATTATTTCGGGACGCTCTCGGGCGTGCGTGGCTTCGAAGATCGGGGCGCGACGAAGGGCGACGGCGTCTCGTTGTTCCGTCAGGCCGATCCCCGCGCACGTGACGGCTACGTTCTTCCGTTTCATCTCGACACGCAGAAGACCAATGCGCAGCGGCTGCACGAACTCAGCCACGCGTGGGGTGCCCAGCATTCCTCGTGGAACGCAGGCGCGATGGACAACTGGATTCCCGCTCACCGTACAAGTGACGGAAAACGCGGGCCGTTCACCATGGGTTATCTTTCGCGCGCCGACCTGCCCTTCTATTATTCGCTCGCCGACGCCTTCACGATCTGCGACGGCTATCATTGCTCCGTGTTCGGTCCGACGGATCCGAACCGCTTCTATCTGATGACGGGAACGATCGATCCCGCGGGCGAGCATGGTGGTCCGGCCATCAACAACGAGGGCCGCAATTACACCTGGGAGACCTACCCCGAGCGGCTCGAGCAGGCGGGCATCAGCTGGCGCATCTACCACGATCTCGACGACTACGGCTGCAATTCCTGCAGCTACTTCGCACAGTACAAAGACCTGCCGCACAGATCGGAACTGTACGAAAATGCAATGCGCGACCGGCCGTTTTACGAACTGCTCTGGGATTTGAAGACCGGAAACATTCCGCAGGTGACGTGGATCGTGCCGCCGTCAACGGTTTCGGAGCATCCCGATTATCTGCCCGCGGCGGGCGAAGATCACACGAACCGGATCCTGCAGGCGCTGTGGTCCAATCCCGGACTGTGGGCAAAAACCGCGCTCATCCTCAATTATGACGAGAACGATGGACTGTTCGACCATGTGGCGCCACCCGTGCCCGAACCGGGCACGAAAGACGAATTCGTCGACGGGTTGCCGATCGGCCTCGGTTTTCGCGTGCCCTGCCTTGTCATTTCGCCGTTGAGCCGCGGCGGCTATGTGTGCAGCAAGACCTTCGACCACAGCTCTGTGTTGCGGCTGATCGAAGCACGGTTTGGCGTGGAAGTCGCGAACCTGAGCAAGTGGCGGCGCGAGACGTGTGGCGACCTGACGGCGGCGTTCGGCTTCGGCGAGCCGCCGCGGCTCGACGTACCGAAGCTTCCGGAAACCGCGGACGCGCTGAACATTGCGCAAGACAACGCCATGGGTCTGCCGCAGCCCGAAATGCCCGACGAGCAGACAATGCCGCGTCAGGAATCGGGCACCCGCCCACGCCGCGCATAATGTTTGCAGAAAAAGGCTCAACGCGACCGCCGCGAATCCTTTGCGCCCTTTGCGTTAAGTCTTCCTGTGGGCGAAAGAAATGGCTCCTGGCGGCGATTGCGTTAACGGACTTTTTTGCGGGCGCGCTCATCGATTTGTAGGGCAATGACCGACAATGACCTCCAGTTGGTCGGGCGGTGTCTCCCGGATAACATGGGCGTCCGGTAATGGTGGCGCATGGACGTCAAGGTACACAGCGAGGGGTGCTACCGGTTCGGCCGGTTCGTAGCGAATTCGGCCACACGGGAACTGCTCTGCGACGGTGAGCCTGTTACCCTCAGCTATCGGCTTTTCGAAACCCTCCTTGTTTTCGTAAGCAATCCGGGCCGAATCCTGACGAAGTATGAATTGCTCGAGGCGATCTGGCCGGGCAGGTACATCGAAGAAAGCAGCCTCACCCAGGCCATCTACACGCTCCGCAAGCTGCTCGAAGACGGTGGCGACACGCAGTACATCGTTACCGCTCCCGGGCGCGGCTACCAGTTTGTCGTCCCGGTCGAACGGTTTGGGGCTGCCGATACCCTCCCGGTTCCGGAAATCGACACCGGGAAAAATGAACCTGCCCGCGCTCCGGAAGCTACGACTTCCAATCCGATCCCACGCAAAAGACGATTTGGCGCTGCGATTGCTGCGGCGGCCGTTCTGGCTTGTGTCGCGGGGGCGCTGATCGTTCATTGGCGGAGTCGCGCGCCCGAAATTTCCACGAAAGCCAAGAACCTCGTCGTCGCCGATTTCCAGAATCTCACAAATGATCCGGCGCTCGGTAGCGTTCTTGGACGGGTGCTGCAGATCGAACTTGCCCAGTCGCCCTCTCTCATTTTCCTGTCGCAGCAGCGCGTCAGCGAAACCCTGCAGCAGATGGAGCGGCAGAAGGATGCGCCATTGACGCCGGCGCTCGCGCAGGAAGTCTGCGCGCGCAATCAGGGCGACGCAGCTGTCTCCGGAACGGTCGCGCGCGTGGGCGCGCAGTACATCGTGACGCTGGAAGCGAAGGATTGCGCGCAGGGAGCGACAATTATCGCCACGAAATCAACCGCGGATCGCGAGGAGGATCTGCCTGGTGCGCTCGACGGGATGATCCTGAAGACACGCCGGGCATTAAGCGAATCCGCGGAGTCAATTCGCCGGTTTGACGTGCCGATCATGCAGGCGACGACCTCGTCCTTTGCGGCACTGAAGGCTTA
Source organism: Rhizomicrobium sp. (assembly GCA_035308485.1). Taxonomy (GTDB): domain Bacteria; phylum Pseudomonadota; class Alphaproteobacteria; order Micropepsales; family Micropepsaceae; genus Rhizomicrobium. The sequence continues at coordinate 2,849 of DATGGN010000074.1, read as the reverse complement.
TTCGCTTGGCCAGCAGCTTCGCATCCACGGCGACAACGACGGAGCCATGCAGGCTTACAAACACGCTATCGAACTCGATCCTTCCTTCGCCTTTGCCTACCAGGAGCTGGCAAATTGCTATTTGGCCGCGCGTGAATTCGAAACGGCCAATCGGTTTTTCCAAAAGGCCTTCTCGCTCCGCGCGCACGCGACGGAGAACCAGAAGCTCGCCCTGACGGCGATGTACTATTCGCGTCTGGGGAATTGGGTCGAGGCCGCCAGAGCGTTTCGGCTTTGGACACAGACCTATCCGAACAACTGGGCTGCGTGGGCCGACCTCGGCAACCACCTGATCGCAATGGCACGCTACGACGAAGCCATAGCGGCGGGGCGCGAGGCATTGCGGCTGAACCCGCAGCACTACAGGCCCTACGTGATCCTCGCGCGCGCGTACAAGCGCGCCAACCGCTTCGCCGACGCAAAAACCATTGGCGCCCTTGCCGCCCGAAAGGGACTGGACAGCTGGGACATGCACGGACTCCTTTACGAGATCGCCTATGCCGAAGGCGACAAGCCCACCATGGCCGCGCAAGTCGCCAAGGAAAAAGGCAAACCGACCGAACCCTACATGCTCGAATACGAAGCTCTCGCCGCGGCGACGTCGGGTCAACTCAGGCGGAGCGAAGAACTGTTCGCTCAAGCGATCGCGCTCGCGCGCTCCCAAGGATCAGACTCGCTCGAGGAAGTCGCAAACTTCTATAATGACGAGATCGAGGCAACCGACGCTCTGGCCTCGCGAGCGGCTGCGGCAAGGATTGCGGGCGCGGCGACTGCCGCCGAAAAGGCAGAATTCGAGCCTCTCGCTTTTGCGAGCTTCGGTGACTATGGCGAGGCAGAAACCCGCGCCAAAGCAGCAGCAGCCCGAGACCCGGAAAGCACGGATGATAACGACATCCGGCTTCCCCGCACGATGGCGCAAATCGCCCTCGCGAAAAACCGGCCGGCGGACGCCATCGCGGCGCTGCAGCCGGCGCTTCCGTATCAGGTCGAAGAATTCACGACACCCTTTCTGCTTGGCCGGGCCTACCTCGCAGCGGGGAAGCCGGAGAAGGCTGCCGCGGAATTCCGGCTGATCCTCACCAATCGCGGCGTTGACGCAAATTCACCGCTTTACCCGCTCGCCTATCTCGGGCTCGCCCGCGCTCTGCACATGGAACAAAAGAACGCCGAAAGCCGCACTGCATACCAACAGCTCTTCGCCTTCTGGAAGGACGCAGACAGCGACCTGCCGGTCCTCGTGGAGGCCAAGGCGGAATACGCAAAGCTCGAGCCCGCAATGTCTTCCCTGCCCCGTGGATAGCACTTGCCCAGAAAGTCGGGGCCCGAACCGTCACGGCGCGGCGCCGCCCGCACCTTTTAGAATGATTGAGAAATTTTGATCCGGATTTTTAGGACGCCGGGCGCCCATCCCCGAGAGACTGCGCGCAACAGCATAGCCCTGATCGGCCGCCAGCGAAGCCGGAAACGGAGGCAGCAGGGGACTGTCTGCCGGTTAGGCGGAGCGGTGTGTCCGGGGGCGCGCGCAAAAGGAGGTTGACGTGAACAGATTTCTCTCATGCATCTCTCTTCTCGCACTCGCAGCCAGTAGTGGCGTCGCAATGACTTCGCTCGCGCACGCCGTAGAGGCGAAGAGCACGTTCGCCGTGCTCTATACCTTCACAGGCGGAAACGATGGCGCAAATCCGATAAGCAGCTTGATCGCTGACAGACTGGGCAATCTTCGCGGCACGGCGTCGCGAGGAGGCGCTGGCGGCGCGGGCGTCGTTTACGAACTCGCTCCACCGGCCAAAGGCCAAACGAATTGGACCGAAACGACACTATTGGGCTTCGACGGCACCGACGGCGACGTTCCCGGCTATGGGCACCCGACTCTGGACAATGAGGGCAACCTCTACGGGGCAACTGTGGCCGGGGGTTCCGGCGGATACGGAAACGTCTACATGCTGACGCCCGATAACAATGTGGCTCTGAATTACGTTTTCACTGGCGGCAGCGACGGCGAACATCCGTATTCCGACATCGTCGTGGATAAACACGGCGATGTATACGGCACGACTTATGAAGGCGGGGCGAACGGCGCAGGCGGCACCGTTTACGAAGTGATGCCGAGCGGCATCCAGACTGTGCTCTACAGCTTCTGCTCCCAAACGAATTGCACAGACGGGGCGGGTCCATTTGCGCAACTCCTCATCGACAAGAAAGGTAATCTCTACGGCACAACGGTGGAGGGCGGCGCCGGCGCGGGCGGCGGCGGAGACGGGGGCGGCACCATCTTCGAACTGTCGCCGCCGAACAGGGGCCAGCAGACCTGGACGGAGACTGTGCTTTATTCCTTTCAGAACACCCCGGACCCCAAAATTCCCTTTGCAGGCCTGATCGCAGACGAATCGGGCAATTTCTACGGCACTACCGACCTTGGCGGCACAGGTTCCTGCGACGACGGGTGTGGCGCCGTCTTCGAACTCGCGCCCGACACCGGTCAATGCACCTCCATTTCGGGATGGTGCGAAACGACGTTGTACAACTTCCAGGGCGGCAACGATGGCCAGAATCCCTGGGCCGCGCTGGTCGAGGACAAGAATGGCAATCTCTACGGAACGACCACGCTCGGAGGAGCTGATAACGACGGCACCGTCTTTAAACTTGCACCCGACGGCACCGAAACGATCCTTTACACCTTCACCGGCGGAAACGACGGCGCCAATCCTTATGCCGCCCTCCATCTGAAGGGGAGCTATCTGTACGGCACCGCCGACAGTGGCGGTGCCGAGGGGTACGGGACGGTGTTCAAAGTGAAGGATTGACGGCTC
>DATGGN010000073.1:0-23761 GCA_035308485.1 Rhizomicrobium sp. | reverse complement strand
CGATAAAATTCACGCCGATCGCAGTATGCCGGATGCGTACCTCGCCCGGGCGGGGCGGCAGGAGCTCGATATCCTTCAGCTCCAGAACCTCCGGGCCGCCGGTCTGTGCAAAACGGATCGCCTTCATGCGAAGGATCAGCTGAGATGCTGGCGGAAGAACGTTGCCGTCCGGCCGTCGGCGAGTTCGGCATTGGCGTGGTCATAATGCTCCCCGCCGATGCGCGCGAAGGCGTGGTCCATTTCCGGATAGACATGAACCATCACGTTCGCGTTCGCCTTCAGTCCGTCGACTATTTTCGTCTGGGCCTCCGGCGGCACGAACTTGTCCTTTCCGGCAATGTGCAGCATCAGCGGCTTGCGGATGTTGGCTGCCTCGCCGAGCTTCTCCTGAATATTCACACCATAATATCCGACCGAGGCGTCCACATCGGTCCGCGCCGCCGTGAGCCAGGCAAGCAGGCCACCCAGGCAGTAGCCCACCGCGCCGACGCGCTGACAGTGCTCCTCGCCGCGCAGATGATGAATCGCCGCCTCGATATCCTTGATGCCGAGGTCGATGTTGAATTTCGTCATCAGATCAAGCCCGCGCTGAAATTCTGCCGGGTTGCGATCATCGAGCTGTACGCGCGGTTCGATTCGCCAGAACAGGTCCGGCGCGAGCGCGAAATAGCCGTGCGCTGCATAGCGGTCCGCAACTGCGCGCACGAATTTGTTGATGCCGAAGATTTCCTGGATGACGACGATGCCGGCGCCGCCTGCGGTCGCTGGCGAAGCGAGGTATCCGCCGAATGGCCCGTCGGCCGTGTTTATGGTGACCTCTTTGCCGCTCATCGAATTCGTCCCGCCAAAATGTCTGCAAACGAAAGGCCGGCCGCGCCGATTGGTTTCATGCCTGGCCTTGTGGACGCGCCGGCAGCTGCAGGACCTGCGAGAGCGTGACCGGGTTGGTGATCGGCGCCGAGCAGTTCATGCGCTGACAGACGTAAGCCGTGGGCTGGCCGTTCTGCATGGTCTTGCCCTGCGCCGGATGACCCGCGGGAAGACCGTCGCGCGGATCGACGACGATGAGGGTGCGGCAGGGCAGGCTCCTGCCGAGGACGGCATTTGCCAGTTCGTGGGTCTTCGAATTGTCGATCGGGCCGACGATGACGATCTGCAGCGCTGTCATCGCCACTTCCAGACCGTTCAGGTAGGTCGGCATCGAAAGCCACGCACGCGGGACTTCGCCGGCGAATGCCTGGATAAGCGCGTTTGCGCGGTCGCGATAGGCGTTGTCCGACGTCGCGAAGTGCAGCCGTGACAGGAGCCCCACCAGGAGGCCATTCGCGCTGGGCACGGCCTGATCGAAAACGGCGCGCGTGCGCACGATGAGCGGGTCGGAATCGTCGGCCGTATAGAAATAGCCGCCGTTCTGCCCATCCCAGAAATGTTCGTTCAGCACCTGCACCCAGTTTTGGGCACGCACGAGAAACCGCTTGTCGCCGGTCGCTTCCCAGAGCGTGAAGGCCGCCCGCGCCATGTGCGCATAATCGTCGGCAAAGCCCGTGTGATGCCGCGTGCCATTCCGCCACGAGTGGCAGAGCCGGTCGCCGTCCGAAAGCGCGCTTTCGATGAAAGCGAAAGCGCGGATCGCCGCCGTCGTCCAGCTTGCATTGCGAAACACCATGCCGGCGTTCGCGATCGCCGCGATCGCCATGCCGTTCCAGTCGGCGAGCACTTTGTCATCGCGAATGGGAGGTTTGCGTTTCTGCCGTGCGGCGAGGAGCAGCTCGCGCTGCTTCTTGATCAGCGCCTCGTCGGCGTCGGACAGCGGATAGCCGCCGCCCAGGCGGTTGAGAATGTTCCGACCTTCGAAATTGCCCTCGCGGCGGACGCCGTAAACCTGCTTGAAGCGCTGCACGAAGGTTCCCATGAGCGCGGCATCGATCTCGGCTTCGGTCCAGAGATAGTATTTTCCCTCTTCGCCATCCTGATCGGCGTCCAGGCTCGAGGCAAAAGCCTGTTCCACCATCATCTCGCGCAACAGCCAGTCCGCGGTTTCCTCGACGCGCGCGCGGTACAGAGCCGAGCGGTTGTGCTGCCAGGACAGCGTGTAGATGTCTATCAACAGCGCGTTGTCGTACAGCATTTTCTCGAAATGCGGCACCATCCAGCGCTCGTCGGTCGAGTAGCGCGCGAACCCGCCGCCGATGTGGTCGTACATGCCGCCAAGCGCCATGTGGTCGAGCGAGGTGAGCGCAAGCTGCAGAAACTGCGGCACGCCCGTGCGCAGATGGGCGCGCCAGAGAAGTTCGATCAGCCCGGTCGAGGGAAACTTCGGCGCGCCCGAGAGGCCGCCGTAAAACACGTCGAACCGCTGCCCGACACGGATCGCTGTCTGGTCGAGCACGCTCGAGTCGAGATTGCCGCGCACATCGCGCTGCCACAGATTGGCAAAGGTCTGCTGCACACGCGCGGCGGTATTGGCCACGGGGTCCGGCTGTTCGCGATAAAGACGCGCCACTTCGGGAAGGACCCGTTTGAACGCGGGCTGGCCGAAACGCTCTTCCTTTGGAAAATAGGCGCCGGCGTAGAACGGCTCGCCTTGCGGCGTCAGAAACATGGTCAGGGGCCAGCCGCCGGTCTGGCCAAGCGCATTCGCCGCGGTCTGATAAATCTGATCGATATCAGGCCGTTCTTCGCGGTCCACCTTGATGTTGATGAAGTGCTCGTTCATCAGGGCCGCTGTTTCCGGATCCTGAAAGCTCTCCTCGTTCATCACGTGGCACCAGTGGCACGCGGTGTAGCCGATCGAGAGCAGGATGGGCTTGTTCTGGTTCTCGGCTTCCGCCAGCGCCTCGGGTCCCCAGGCGCGCCAGTGCACGGGATTGTCCTTGTGCAGCTGAAGATAAGGGCTGGTTTCGCGTTCGAGCCTGTTCTCGCTCATGTTGAATCCTGGACATTCGGGGGCAGGCCTGGTTGCAGCGGCTGCGCGCTGGTTCCCGGCCCTGAAGCGGTCTACGCTACCAGCCCGCTCACTAGCCGGATTCCACCATGAAACTCAACATCGAGATCGATCTGACGGCGGACGAGGCGCGTCGCGTCATGGGCCTGCCGGATATCACAAAAATGCAGGAAAAGCTGGTGGCAGAAATGGAAAAGCGCATGCTGGAGGCGATCAAGACCACGAGCGACCCCGAGGCGCTGCTGCGCACCTGGTTCTCTTGGGGCACGCAGGGGCTCGAGCAGTTCCAGCGTTTCGTATCGGATGCACAGCGCGGACCTGCCAGGGATCGCAGCGCGCGCTGAGAGCCCATGGATGGCCATTAGCGTCGGCGATACCATCTACGCCGTTTCATCCGCACCGGGCCGCGCCGCCATTGCCGTCGTGCGCGTGTCTGGCGCGCGGGCGCGCGAGGCGCTGCGTGCCGTCGCGGGCGAGCCGATCCCCTCGCCGCGCGCAGCGAGCGTCCGCCGGTTGAAATGCGCGGCCGGCGACGCCATCGATCAGGCACTGGTGCTGTGGTTTCCCGGTCCCGGAAGCGCGACGGGCGAAGACGTCGTCGAGTTTCATCTGCATGGCGGCCGCGCGATTCTCGATGCGGTGCTGCATGCCCTGGCAAACGTGCCGGGGCTGCGCGCTGCGGAGGCCGGCGAATTTACCCGACGCGCGGTCGAGAACGGGAAGCTCGATCTCACCCGTGCCGAAGCGCTGGCCGACCTCATCGATGCGGAAACGCCGGCGCAGCGGCGCCAGGCGCTTCGGCAGTATCAGGGCGCGTTGGCGGAATTGTACGAAGACTGGCGCGCCCGGCTGATTTCCGCGCTGGCCTGGGCCGAGGCGACAATCGACTTTTCCGAGGAGGATTTGCCGCCCGGTCTCGATCGGCGTTTGCGCGCGCCCGTCGAAACGCTCCGCGCCGAGATGCAGCGGCACCTCGACGATTCGCGCCGCGGCGAAATCACGCGCGAGGGGCTTTTTCTGACGATCATCGGTGCGCCCAATGCCGGGAAGAGTTCGCTTCTAAACGCGTTGGCCCGCCGCGATATCGCCATTGTTTCGGAGATCCCGGGCACCACGCGCGATGTTCTTGAAACGCGCCTCGATATCGCGGGCTATGTCGTACATGTCGCCGACACGGCCGGGTTGCGCGAAACGTCCGATGCGATCGAGTCCGAAGGTGTCCGGCGTGCACTCGCGCGCGCCGCTGCAAGCGACATGACGCTGCTCGTGCTCGAAGGCAGTGCCGACGATCCCTTGGCCGGCCTCGACCGGGAAGCCGTCGCGCACGCGACGTTCACGGTCTGGAACAAATCGGATCTTCCGTGGCCGGCGCAACGCGAGGGCTTGTATATTTCGGCAAAGTCGGGCGCCGGGCTCGACGAGCTGCTCGACGGAATCGCCCGAGAGGCGCGCGCGCGCCTCGAGCAGCCGTGCGAGGTACCCTCGATGACGCGCGCGCGTCACCGCGAGAACGTCGCGGCCGCGGCCGAAGCGCTCGCGCGCGCTTTGGAGCAGGATCAGAGCGAGCTGATGGCGGAGGATTTGCGCCTCGCTTTGCGGGCCATCGGCCGCCTCACCGGCCGCGTCGATATCGAAGAACTGCTGGACACGGTCTTCCGCGACTTCTGCATCGGCAAATGATTGCAATCGTCTTTTCCCGCTTGGGCGCCATGACCCCGAAAGGCGCCACGCGGGCTGCTGGCACCAAGCGCTACGGGGCTCGCACCGTGCGCAAACCGGCGTGCGTTGCGGTGACTGTTCGCTCGGCCAGCAATCGCCATGAGCAGGCGAGATGGGCCCAGTTCGCCTTGGAGGCGCTGCCATCTTCCGCGTGAGCGGCTTCCCTTTCGGCTTCTCTGGCCTTTTCCTCGTAGAGGGCGATGTCGAGCTCGGGCATGGTTTTCTCCACTCTGCGGCAGGAATAACAGTCACCTGGCTGCGACCGTTCCCGACAACGGCTCCCGCGTGCCGGCGCCTCCCGGCAATATTCTTAACCTTCCGGCCCGCTGCAGGTCTGTCGCAGAAGTGAAAAATCGATGGTATATCAGCAACTTCCACAATCGGCTCAGGGTGATGTAGCGCGCAGGTCTGGTTACGACAATTTGCGACAATCAAACCATTGCCGTAGGGCTGCGTCCTACAATAATGCTCTGACCCATAACAAAAATAAGGGGTGATCCAATGCAGCAGGCGGAAATCATCTATCGCGGATATCTCGGCCCGGCGGCCGCGCTCCTGGCGATCGAGACCATGGCAAAAAATGCCCTCGCGGAGCGACGCATCAAAAACGCGCCGATGCCCCAGCTGTGGCACTACATGTGGTGCAACCTGGAGATTTCTCAGCAAAAACTGCACGACGGCAAAGCCGTGGGCCGTCTGGTTCTTTCGCAGAAGAACGGCACGGTGCGCTTCGACAAGAAGTGGACGATCGTCGAAACGCGGTAGGCCACATCGGGCCGACTATCGCAGCCCGTCCATTTCGCTGCCGCCCATCGGGATCTGGTCGAGTTTCCAGTTCAGGCCGACGCGCGCAACGTGGTACATCTCGCGCGTGCCAAAGCCCACGGCCGTCGGCGGAGCGGGTTCGTACATCGCATAGCGCGCGTTGACGAAATCGTACAGATATTCGCCCTTGACGCTGAAGTTCGACGTCAGCGCATATTCGAGGCCCAGGCCGACCACACCCACGTGCGGGAAGAAGCCGGAACGCGTCGCCGTGCCGCCGCCCGCCGTGACGGACGAAGGCGGTGCGGTCAGCGCGTATGACGTTTGCGCCGTGGCGAGCGTGAGGCCCGCGGTGAAGTAAGGGAGAAACCGGCCCAGCGCATAGCCGCCGCGCAAACGTGCGGTAGCGAAATTGAGTTGGCGAGTCGCAAAACGCACCGTGGCGGCGCCGCCATGAACGGTGCTCGCACCGGATACATCGGACCAGCTGCCATCCAGTTCGACACCGGCGACAATTCCGTCACCGAATTCGTGGTTGTACCCTGCTACGATTCCCGCGAGCGGCCCGCGCGAGGTGATGGCGCTTTCACCCGAAAGGAATTGACCGGGGAGATTTACGCCGTAAGGGAATGCAAATGTGTCGGTCGCGAAACCGACGCTCGCGCCTGCGTAGACGCCGGTCCAATCCTTCGCCGCGGCGGATGACAATCCGCCCAGCGCAAGCGCTCCCGTGAGCAACAGAGAAAATTTCCGCCGCATCCCGGAAGCAAAATGCACGATGTTACCGGGGTGGCGCTATTTCCCTAAAGTCCAGTACTCCCCACCTTGCATGAGAAAAGGGGCGGCATTGCTGCCGCCCCCGCATGCTTACAGTTTCCGAAACGCAGCTTAGCCGCCGTTCTGGCAGACTGAGGTTTCGATGTGCTGGTTGTCGAGCCAGTTGTTCATCGAGAAATTGGCCGGGTCGCCAAAATATTCCATCATCGCGAGCGCCTGCGGGTGCCACGTGACGCCGCCAAAGGTGACGGGGAAAGTCCCAAAGTTCGCCTTACCTTCCAGCGGATCGCCGACTTCGAGCAGGCCGCAGGGCGAATTGCTGGTAATCAGCGGATCGGCGACCCACTCGCCGATCTCGTGGCTGAACGCGGAAATGTCATTCGAGAAGGTAAGCGAGCTGCCGTAGGCGTAGGTTGCCGTCCCGTAAGTCTGGCCGGTGTTGGTGGCGGAGTGATAACCGCCGATGCAGCAGCCGCCGGACGTCAGATAGATGTTGTCGGTAACGAACAGCACGAAAGTGTTCGGGGTGATCGTTCCCGAATGCGAGCGGATGTAGCTCTGGATCGCCGAATCGAACGAGTTGATGTTCATCTCGCCGATCTTTTCCCCGCCGCCGATCGGATTGGTGATCACGGCGCCGCCCTGGGCCTTGCTCGGCTTGAGTTTCAATATCGGCAGGACACTCGGCGAGAGCAGGACGTGGTAGCTGCTGTTCGTCGTCACCTCCGACCAGAAGCTGGCGCGCTGGAACCCGTCATTGTACTGCGTGGTGCCGACATCGGTGCCGCCCCAGTTCCAGTCGACATTGTTGAACAGCGGCGAGTTCAGAATGTTCTGCATGATGGTCACGCCGTTCTGCGTGTCCACCGTCGGATTGAATTTGTGGTGGGCAGACCCGTACACGGCCTTTGTGTAGGTCATCGAGACCGGAACGAGGTAGGTCGTAACCGTGGTGGTGGTGTTGCTCGAGGCCGGGTCGGTGCCCACCATCGTGAAGTTGTAGTTGTGTCCACTATAACTGATCGTGCCATTCCAGGTCGTCAGAGCGGTCGGGAAATGTTTGCCGGGATTGTGTGTCCAGCCGTGTGGCTGCAGGACAGTAAATTTGGGTTCGGCCGCAGCTGCCGTTTGGGCAACGAGCAGCGAGGACGTGGTTGCCAATAGCGCGGCTAGCGCAGCGTGGCGCAATTTCATGTGCGAATTCCCCGTTGAGGCTGGTGGGTGATTCCACCGCGGCGCGGACAAAGCATCATTCTTGATGCAATTCAACCTTTAGTCGCGCCGATCCCCAGCGGAAACCCGGTTTTTTGTTGATGAAACGTAACGGACTTAAAGAAAATTTTCGGCTCGGAACACGGAAAGGAGGCGAATGCCATCCCGCCTGAGCGTTTCGGCAGCACCTTCTTCGCGGTCGACCAGCACGAGTGCGGCCTCAAGGATTGCATGCGAGGCGCGCAGGGCAGAGGCCGCCTGCAGAATCGCATTTCCCGTTGTCGCAACATCATCCAGTACAAGGACGCGTTTGCCTGCCAGCGATTCGTCGGGCCCGAGCCCCTCGATCACTTCGCGCGTACCATGCGCCTTTGCGGCTTTGCGGACAAAGAACGTTGGTACCGGATTTCCTTCCGCTTCGCTCAGTGCGGCGAGACTTCCAATCACAGGCACGGCACCCATTTCCAGGCCGCCAACGTAGTCGGCGTGTTCCGTTCGAATTCTGGTCAGAAATGCCCGCGCGCAAAGATATGCGCCGCGGGGATGCATCATGGTCGGCTTCAGGTTGAAGTAGAGACTGCTTTCGCGGCCCGAGGAGAGCGTAAACCGGCCCTGCCGGAACGAACGATGGCGGATGAGGTCGAGAAGCTCGGCTTCCTCGCCGCGCCGTTGGTCTTGCATCCCCGCAGCCACGCCCGTTGCACCCCGTTCGAGCCGCGGCAAGCGGCTGATCAGGTCTGTGGGCTCAGCGGCGCGGCGTTGTCAAGCCGCCGCGCCCGAGCCGCCAAAAGCCCGGTTGCCAGCCGCAGCTCAGTAGCCCAATCGGTACGAAACCCGCGCGTTGGAAATGGCGCCGTAGGCCTGCACCATGGCGTTTTCGTACGCCTCACGGACGCATGGTTCTGCGGTGGACAGCTGGTACACGGGATAGGCATCCGCGAGACGGTCGCAGACCTGGTTGGCTGTCCGCCAGACGCGCCAGCGCAACGCCCGCGCGCCGCTGCGGGTGAGCAGGTTGAGATCGTCGTAGCGGACGTTCATCGAGAGCCACGCTCTCCCGGGCGGGCCGTTCAACGGAGTCGTTTCGGCCCGTAGCCGCGGCGCCTCGACAATGACGGATTCATTCGGCGCGCCGCTATAGGCCTGGGCCCGCGCGGAACTCGTCGCGAGGCATGCTCCCGCGGCTGCAAGAAGCAGAGCTGTGCGCATTTGATGCGTGTTTGGCATGGCAATACCTCCTTTGATGGGAGAAATTCCCCATCCGAAGCGCCCACAAGAGAACGGTTGGGTGCAACCGCCTGTTCCCGGCCTGGCCCCTCGGGCCCCGGTCGAACGCGGCCGCCGGCGGCATTTTTGCGCAAAGGGAGGAAGGCTTGTCCGACGAAGATCTCGTTGTCGTTCCGCTTCCCACTCACACGGGGGCGGTGACTTACGCTGTGGCCCGGCTGGTGAGCGAAGGTTCCCGTGCGTTTGCCGAAGCGATCGCGGCGGTGCCCGACACCAGCTTCGCGCCGCCGCGACGCATAGCTCTATCGCCCTACAGCCTGGCGCGGCTTCGGGAAGGAGCCGCCCGCCGGCCGAATCTGTACATCTATGAGGGCATGATCCTCCCGCCTCCGCCGGGCTAGAGACCGGTCATTCGCGCCCCGCCCCGCGAGGCCCACGCGTTAACGCATCGTTTATTACGGATAGTTTAGGTTTGGCTGGCGCTCCGGTCCCTCCTCGAAGCGCCAAGGCGGACCCCGCCGAGCCTGGGATGGTCTCGGCGGGGTTTTCCTGTTGCCGGTTGTGCGTCGGGGGATTTCCTTAATCTCAGGTCCTTCAAGCTGCCGCTGGCGCACTCGCCTCGATACCGCTCGTAGCCCTGCCGGCCTTACCGTCCCCCAACTCCGGCTGGCGGGACTCCCGCCCCTTTCTCGGTAAGGGCCGCTTCCGGCTATAAGGCGGAAAGAGAGAGCCGACGCCAATGACCGTCTATCGCCTGCAACCGATCTTGCCGGATCACCCATCGTGGGAGACGTCATCTCACTGGTTCGGACCGCTTTGGGTGGAAGCCGACAGCGAAATCGAAGCGAGAGAGAAGGTCAGGGCAGCAACCGACATGGGCATTTCAACGGGCGAATCGCCATGGGACCTCCCGGAGGTGACAAGTTGCGTGCCCGATAACAGCCGCCGGCTGGATCCCGACGCCGGCGTCATGAGGCAGGACGGCCAATATCTCGACGTCGACCTGGATCCCGATCCCGACGATGATGACGACTAGACGATCGCATCCTTTCCGTCGAATTTGTACTTTGCCAGGGATGACCCTCCCGCCGACCGATCCGTGATAAGCGTGCCGGCCGAACGATCGGGGCAGGGCATGAAACGGAAAATGCTGGGTTTGCTGTTTGCCGGCACACTGAGTTCTGCCGCACACGCGGCTGGTTATGATGTCACCGAAAAGACGATTGCGCAGCTCGAGTCCGATATGGCGTCCGGGCGCACGACTTCCGCCGAAATCGTCGGCGCGTATCTGGCGCGCATCGACGCGATCGATCGTCGAGGGCCGGCACTCCACAGCGTCATCGCCCTCAACCCCAATGCGATGAAGGAGGCGCGCGCTGCTGACCAGGCGCGCAAGACGGGGCGCGCAAACGGTCCGCTGCTGGGTATTCCGGTGCTGGTGAAGGACAATATCGAGACCGCCGATTCGATCCCGACCACCGCAGGCTCGCTGGCGCTTGCACAGAATATGGCGCATCGCGACGCACCGGCGATTGCCCGGCTGCGCAGAGCGGGCGCGATCATTCTCGGCAAGACGAATTTGAGCGAATGGGCCAACATCCGGAGCTCGCATTCGATCAGCGGCTGGTCGGCGATCGGCGGCCTCGTGAAAAACCCGTACGTGCTCGACCGCAACGCCTGCGGCTCGAGTTCCGGAAGCGGCGCCGCGGTGGCGGCCAGTCTCGCCGCCGCGGCCGTTGGTACAGAAACGGACGGCTCCCTCGTCTGTCCCGGCTCGGTCAACGGTATCGTCAGTCTGAAGCCCACCGTCGGCCTCGTCTCGCGCACCCACGTTATTCCCATTTCCCACAGTCAGGACACACCGGGGCCGATGGGGCGAAGCGTCGGCGATGTGGCCGCCTTGCTCGCGGCAATGGCCGGAAGCGATCCGGACGATCGCGCCACGCGCGACGCCGGCATCCATCGTACAGATTATATTGCAGCCATCGCGCACGCGAATCTCGACGGGAAGCGCATCGGCCTGGTGCATACGGACGCGACGCCGGTCAGCGAAGAGGATCGTCTCTTCGATCGCGCGGTCGCGGCGATGAAAAAAGCGGGCGCCGTCATCGTGCCGATAAAATTCACGCCGCCCGATCCCAAAACGGCCGGCGATGCCGAACTTCTCGGGCTCGAGACCGAACTCAAAACGGATTTGAATCTCTATCTCGCGACAACGCCGCGTGCCGTAAAGACGCGCACGCTTGCCGATCTGATTGCCTTCAACAATGCCAGTTCCCGCGAAACCGCCCTCTTCGGCCAGGATATTTTTCTCGCCGCCGAAAAGACCAAGGGCTTGTCCGATTCGAACTATCTCAAGGCCCGCGCTCTCCTCCTGCGCATTTCGCGCGCGGACGGGCTCGACCATATTCTTGGAAGTTACAAGGTCGACGCATTGGTGATGCCGACCGACGAGCCGGCATGGCGCACAGACGTGGTCAAGGGCGACAATGATTCCAGCAACACGTCATTTCTGCCGGCCGTTGCCGGTTATCCGCACCTGACGGTTCCAATGGGATACATCCGCGACCTGCCGGTCGGCATTTCGTTCATCGGGCGTGCCTGGTCGGAAGCGACGCTGCTCGCGTTGGGCGCAGCGTTCGAGCACGCGGTGCCGGCGCGCCATGCGCCGATGTACATTCCTTCCGAGGAAAGTACGCCGCGTGTCAGCGCCGCTTTCGCCCCGCTGCGTTGAGACCGCGAGGCGCCTGTGATCCGACCTGGTCGGATCCCATCTGCGTCTCCGCGCCTCCGCGCGAATCTTCTTGCCGCCGCCGTCCTGGATGTACAAATCAGGAAAACACCGCCGCGATGCGACGCTGGATGGCTTCGGCCGCTTCCGCCGCATCCGGCGCGGCGCGGATCGGGCGGCCCACGACGATGTAATCGGCGCCGAGGCGAAACGCGTCTTCCACATCGACCGTGCGCTTCTGGTCATCGACATTTGCCACCGGCCTTATGCCGGGAACGATGATCAGGAGCTTCTCGCCCAGTTCGCTTCGTATCCGCTGTGCTTCCAGTCCGGACGACACGATGCCGTCGCAGCCGATATCGAGCGCCCGACGGGCGCGCGAGAGCACAAGCTCGGAAACGTCGACGCCAAAGCCGAGGGCGCGAAGGTCGCCGTTGTCCAGACTCGTGAGCGCGGTCACCGCGAGGATTTTGAGATCGCCTTTTTCCGCCACCGCGGCCTTCAGAATTTCGTCATTGCCGTGAACGGTGGCGAAGCTGGCCGGCTGTTTGCGAAGCGCGCGGACCGCCGAACCGACCGTATTCGGTACGTCGAAGAATTTGAGATCGACAAAGGCTTTCTTTCCGCGCTCGGCGAGCCAGGAGAGAAATTCGAAGTAGCCGCCGGCCATGAAGAATTCGAGCCCGAGCTTGTAGAACGTCACGGAATCGCCCAGCCGGTCGACAAGCACTCTGGCCTCACCGGTGCTGCCGACATCGAGCGCGAAAATCAGCCGTTCGCGGACCGGTATGGATTTTTGGGAAGGGGCGAAAGCGCCGTGCATCAAAGGCCAGCCTCAAACCACGATTCGCGGCGGCGCGCAACCGGGTGGTCCACCATGGATCACAATTTCAGCTCGAAATCCGCGGCTGGGCGCGGGCAGCAAATCGATCCGGGAGGGGCGCCGCAATTCCGGCGAGTCTTTGGGCATGAGCGCTCTGCGGACAATCAGATACGCCGAGCCGTCGACGTAAAGAGCGAGCAGTGCAATCGTCACGATACGATCAAGCACAGCCATCGAAACCTCGATATGCGGTCCGACCGCATTCCCGTTCGCTACGGTCCGAGCGGAATTTCGTCTCCTGGAGGGGCGGCGTAGCCGTTGGGGTCTCGCGAATATCCAAGATCGGTCATGCAGGGCAGGAAGACGCCGGCATCGAGAACATCCGGATTGCCGCGGTAGCGAATCCCGCCGATGTAGTAGGTCTTGGAAGCGGCTTGCGAACGCGCGACGCAGACCGCGCGGTCCGCGACGAACTGGTCGTAGGTGACGCCCGGTTTCGACCATTTCAATGTCGGCACGTCTTCGGCGCACGCAGCGAGCGTCAGCACCGCGCCAAACGCGACCATCGCCCTTTGCATTCCTGATCTCTCCAGCCCGGTCGGGGCCGAGCGTAATCGAAGCTTTGGGGCATTCCGAGGGCCATCTTCCGTCATGGCGCGATCGGCCTGGCCTCGCGTTCCGCCCGGAGCATGGCGGCTAGATCGCTCACCGCTTCCGTCAGACGCATGACCTCGGTCTCGCGCAGCTGATCGAGCTTCTGGTGCAGGAGTTCGATTTCGAGTTCGGCCTTGACGTTCACCTTGTAGTCGTTCTCGGCGGCCTTGCGGTCGATATCCTGCTGCCGGTTCTGGCTCATCATGATGAAAGGCGCGGCGTAAGCGGCCTGAAACGAAAGCGCGAGATTGAGCAGGATGAAAGGATACGGGTCCCATCGCTGCACATAAGCCGTGACGTTCAGAACGATCCAGACGAAGAGGATGGCGGATTGGGCTATGATGAATGTCCACGATCCCATCGTGGCGGCAACCTTGTCGGCGATCCGCTGGCCGAGTGTCAGCTCCGACGCCGGCAGCAAGGTCTTGCGCAGCGATCGCCGGAACATACGCAGCTCGACCAGCAACCGGTGCTCCGCCTCCTGAAGCTCGTGTCGGAAGTCAATGATCGTGGTCATCTGCCGGCCTCCAGCACCCGGCTGTGATCATGCAGGATTCGCTGACGGGGCGACAAGCGAGAGACCGTTGGTACAGGCGGCGGGCAGGCTAAGAGGCCCGGAGCACACCTGTGTAGACAATCGGCCCGGTTGGCAGCCCGGTCGGCGAGCCGCCTGGCGGTTCGATGCTGATGGCAAGCGTCGCGCCTGCGCCGACGCCCTCCGGCAGAACTGCGACGCGCATTTCGCCGGTCGCGGGAATGACGCCGAGTGGCACCGGGCGTGTCGTGTGCGGCGCGATGCTCCAGAGCTCATAGGCATGCATCGCTGGCGGTGTCTGTCGCGTCAGCTCCGATAGACGCAGTCCGCTGGGGCCCAGCAGCGCGACCCAGCCGGCGCTGCGGGTCTGGGAGGATTGCAGGACAGCGACGGTCGTCGATGAGCTCGGTTGCAGCGGTGCGCGTGGCGCGGCGACGACATAGAGAAGAAGAGCCGCTGCAATCGCAGCAAACCCGCCGGTCGCCCATTGCCAGCGTGCAATCGCCGAGCGGCGGGACGGCGCTCTGGTGGCAGCCGGGGAAATCCTTGCCGCAATGGCGGTCCATGTTCCCGGCGGTGGATCCGCAGGGTCTGCAAGGACCGAAAGCGGATGCAGCTTCTTTTCCCAGAACGTGACCGCTGCACGGAGTTCGGGGTCGCGCGCGAGTGCATGCCTGATTTCTCCCGCCCGCTCCTCGTCGAGAGTGCCGAGCACATATTCGCCGGCGATGGCATCGCGTTCCTGCGGATCTCGCGGGATCATGGCGAAAGGCATGCCTTCAACGCGATCAGTCCGCGGCGGACCCAGCTTTTGACGGTACCGAGCGGCGCCGACAGGCGTTTCGCGATGTCGGCGTGGGAGAACCCGTCTACGAAGGCGAGCATCACCGAGGACCGCTGATTTTCCTCGAGCTGCCCGAGGCAGCGGCGCAGCGCCGCAGCATCCGCATCGGCATCGAGCTTGGCGAGTACGTCGGGCTCTACGGCCACGTCACCAAGCGCGGAATCGCCGGAGGGGATTTCCCGACCCTGCCCGCGCAACGCATCGAGCGCGCGGAATCGTACAATTCCGGTCAGCCAGGCGGCTGCCGCCCCGCGTTCGGGCGCGAAGCTGCCGGCATTCCGCCAAATCTGTACAAATGCATCCTGCAACACTTCGGCGGCAATGTCGGGACGACGGACGATGCGGAGCGCGATGCCGTAGAGCCGCGCCGATTCAAGTGCGTACAATCGCCTGAGCGCGGGTTCGCTGCCGCGTGCGACCGCTTCGACCAGCACGTCGGGAGATGAAAGCGAAGCAGGTTGCTCCATGGCGAATTTCAAATGTGCAACACGGGCCCGCCACGCTGGCGCGAAAGCGTACCTTTGTCCATGGGTCGGCGCGCGGCCGCCTGGCCGTCCGGCTGGCGTCGTCCGGCCTGGGGCCGGGGCCGGCCGGCCAGCTCTCCCGCCGTTGCGAGGAAAGCGGCACGCACGCGCGCGAGATTCCTGTTCCATGTCCCATCTTACGCACGCTGGTCAAAAAAAGATGCGAAGCAGCTGCATCCGATCCCGCGAATGCTCCGTAGGGCCACCAGTGACCGTGAGGACGTCAGGAGAGGCCGAGGTCCACGGGCCACCAGGAGATGGAGAAAATGAAAACGATCAATCTGCTTGGCGCCGCCGCAATCGTGGCTTTGACGATGAGCGCCAGCGCGTTTGCGGTGAACTATCCGATGGTCGGGGGCGCTGCGATGTACCCGAGCCGGAACATCATCGAGAACGCGATGAACTCGAAGGACCACACGACTCTTGTTGCGGCGGTAAAGGCCGGCGGCCTTGTCGACACGCTGGAAGGCGCGGGTCCGTTCACGGTTTTCGCGCCGACGAACGAAGCATTCGCGGCGCTGCCCGCCGGTACGGTCGATTCGCTGCTGAAGCCGGAAAACAAGGCTCAACTCGACAAGGTCCTCACGTACCACGTCGTTGCCGGACGCTTCGATGCACCCACGCTCGAACGCCAGATCAAAGCCGGTGGCGGAAAGGCGACGCTGAAGACGATCGAAGGCGATTGGCTGACGGTGACGAGCAATGCCGGCATGCTGTGGGTGACCGACGGCAAGGGCAACACCGCGAAGGTGACCATTCCCAACGTCTATCAGAGCAACGGCGTGATCCTCGTCGTGGACAAGGTGCTGATGCCGTAATAAGGGGACAGTATACGTAACTCCCGGGACCGGATATCGTGTCCCACACGTCGAAGAGTTCCGGCAGCAGGACGGGGCATGGGACACGAAATCCTGTCCCCGCTCCTGCACACCGTTTCACGTGAAACAGTTGCGGCCGCCGGCAAAGATTCGTAATCGAATGCCATGCGCAGTTACGACGTCATCGTGATTGGCGGCGGCCATGCCGGCTGCGAAGCCGCGGCCGCCGCAGCGCGCTTCGGAGCCCATACGTTGCTGCTCACCCACAAGCGCAGCACCATCGGCGAGATGTCGTGCAACCCTGCGATCGGCGGCCTCGGCAAGGGACACCTTGTCCGCGAAATCGATGCGCTTGACGGCGTCATGGGCCGGGTTGCAGACGCGGCAGGGATCCAGTTCCGGCTGCTCAATCGGCGGAAAGGACCGGCAGTGCGGGGTCCGCGCGCGCAGGCGGACCGAAAGCTTTACCGTGCCGCGATGCAGGAAGCGCTTGCCGAGGCACCGAATCTCGAAATCCGTGAAGCGGCGGTCGAGGATCTCGCCATCCAGAAGGGCAGCGTCTGCGGAGTCGTGACGGGGGAGGGCGAGCAGATAGGGGCCGGTGCGGTCGTTCTCACGACCGGCACATTCCTGCGCGGGCTGATTCACATCGGTGAGCGCAAGATCCCGGCAGGCCGTGTGGGTGACCTGCCCTCGATCGGACTGTCCCGGAGCCTTTATGGCGTGGGCTTCCGCATGGGACGCCTCAAGACGGGGACGCCGCCGCGGCTTGCGGGCGAGACGATTGACCGGGCGGCCCTCGAAGTGCAGCCCGGCGACGATCCACCGCGGCCGTTCTCATTCCTGACCGAGCGCATAACGACCCCGCAGATCGTTTGTCACATCACCAGATCGACCGCCGAGACGCACGCCATCATTCGGGCGAATCTCGATCGCGCCCCCATGTATTCTGGCCAGATCGAGAGCACCGGGCCGCGCTACTGCCCATCCATCGAAGACAAGGTGGTGCGGTTCGGTCACCGCGAGAGTCACCAGATATTTCTCGAGCCCGAAGGCCTGGACGAAGACACCGTCTATCCGAACGGTATTTCGACCTCGCTGCCGGAGGAGGTCCAGCGAGCGTTCGTCGCAACGATCCCGGGACTCGAAAGGGCGCAGATGCTCCGGCCAGGCTATGCGATCGAATACGACTATGTCGATCCGCGCGAGCTGATGCCGTCGCTCGAGACAAAGCGGGTCAGCGGCCTTTATCTCGCCGGCCAGATCAATGGCACCACGGGCTATGAAGAGGCCGCGGCGCAGGGGCTGATGGCCGGTTGGAATGCGGCGCGCGCAACGGCAGGAGCCGGGCCCGTCGTTCTCGATCGGGCATCTGCCTATATCGGCGTGCTGATCGACGATCTCGTGACCAAGGGCGTCAGCGAGCCGTATCGGATGTTTACCTCGCGGGCGGAGTACCGCCTGACGCTGCGTGCCGACAACGCCGACCGGCGGCTGACGCAGCAGGGGATCGCGGGAGGCGTCGTGGCGTCTCACCGCAGCCGGTTCTTTGCGCGGAAGTGTGAGCGGCTCGCCGCCGCGGAGCGAAAACTGAACGATCGCGCCGCGACGCCGATGAGAGCAAGGGCGGTCGGTTTCGAGATAAGCGCGGAGGGTCCGCGACGGACGGCGTACGAGTTGTTGAGTCTTCCCCGCGCCGGGTTCGGCCAACTGCTGCGGCTTTGGCCGGAACTTGGCGAGATCGAACCCGCCATCGCCGAGCAGCTTGAGAATGACGCGCAATATGCGGTCTATCTCGGAAGGCAGGAGGCCGACATCGCCGCGTTTCGCCGCGACGAAGATCTGCGGCTCCCGGACGACCTGGACTACGGTGAGGTGCGCGGAATGGCCACCGAGGCGGCGCAGAAGCTTGCGGCGATCCGGCCGGCTACGCTCGGCCAGGCGGGTCGTATCGATGGCGTGACACCCGCGGCGCTGACCTTGGTGCTCGCGCATCTGCGCGCGCGCTCGCGACGGAACAGCCAACCCTCCATTCACGCGGCAGTGGTTTGAGGTGCAGGATTTTGGTCCGGAGGAGTTTCAGCGAGCGACGAATGTTTCACGTGAAACACTCGCGCGTCTGAAAGCCTACGTTGGCCTGCTCGAGGACCAGAACCAGCGGCACAATCTCGTTTCGCGCAACTCCCTCGCGGACGTCTGGCGCCGCCATGTCCTCGACAGCGCGCAACTGGCGGAATTCATCCCCGCGAGCGCCGGAAAGATGGTCGATTTGGGCAGCGGCGCCGGATTTCCGGGGTTGGTGTTGGCCTTGCTCATGGCCGATCGACCGGATTTTCGCACGACTCTCTACGAGGCCACGCGCAAGAAATGCGATTTCCTAGCCGCGGCAGCGGAGCGAATCGGAGCTTTCGTCGAAGTCCGCAACGACCGCATCGAGGATGCTCCACCGGAAAATTTCGATGTCGTGTGCGCCCGTGCTTGTGCGCCGCTCCCGCGGCTGCTTGAGTATGCGGAGAGGTTTCAGAGTCGGGGCACCCGAAACCTTTTTCTCAAGGGTCAAAATGTAGGGGCTGAGTTGACCGAAACGCATAAATATTGGAAAATGCTCGTAAATCATCATCCCAGCCGGTCCGACCCGTCGGGGATCGTCCTCGTGATTGAGGAGCTGCACCGTGCCGATTGAACGAGCGCGCGTGTTGGTCGTGGCGAACCAGAAGGGCGGTGTCGGCAAGACGACAACCGCCATCAATCTCGGCACCGCCTTGGCAGCCGTAGGCCAGCCGACGCTCGTGATCGATCTCGACCCGCAAGGGAATGCCTCCACGGGACTTGGAATCGGCCGGGCCGAGCGCAAGCTCTCTTCCTACGACGTGCTCATGGATGAGGCCGCCATCGCCGAAACGATGCTGCCCACACGCATTCCGGGCCTCTTTCTCGTTCCCTCGACGATTGATCTCTCGGGTGCCGAACTTGAGCTGGTCAGCGTTGATCGTCGGAATTTCCGGCTGAAGGATGCGCTGGCAAGGTTTGCTGCCGAAGAGCCGGGCCGGGTGGCCTACATCCTGATCGACTGCCCGCCCTCGCTGACCCTTCTCACCATCAACGCCATGGTTGCGGCCGACGCAGTCATGGTGCCGCTTCAGTGCGAGTTCTTTGCGCTGGAAGGGCTGACGCAACTGCTCAAGACCATCGAGCTGGTTCGCCAGAATCTGAATCCGGTGCTCGAAATCCAGGGGATCGTCCTCACCATGTATGACAAGCGGAACCGGCTGTCCGACCAAGTGGCGGCGGATGTGCGCAAACACATGGGAGAAAAGGTCTACAACACCATCATTCCGCGCAACGTCCGGATTTCCGAAGCGCCAAGCCACGGCCTGCCGGCGCTTGTCTACGACCTCCGGTGCCCCGGCAGCCAGGCCTACATCAAACTGGCGGGCGAGTTGATACAGCGGGAACGGGCGGTCGCAGCATGAGTGCCAGCGAGACAAAGCGCGCCGACGAGGGCAGGCACCGGGGCCTTGGACGGGGCCTTTCCGCCCTGATCGGCGAAGAGTCGCCCATTGTGCCGGCTCCGGACGCGGCGGCACGCGGCCAGCGGACGCTGCCGCTCGCCTGGTTGAAGGCCAATCCGTTCCAGCCCCGCAAAACATTTGCGCCCGAGGAGCTGCAGGAGCTCGCCAATTCCATCCGCGAAAAGGGTGTCCTGCAGCCGATTCTGGTGCGACCGCGCGGGCCTGAGTCCTTCGAGATCGTGGCGGGCGAGCGGCGTTGGCGCGCCGCCCAGCTTGCCAAACTGCACGACGTGCCGGTGGTGGTCCGCGAGCTATCGGACGGCGAATCGCTTGAGCTTGCGATTGTGGAAAACGTTCAGCGCGCCGATCTCAATGCGGTGGAAGAGGCCGCTGCCTACCAGGAGTTGATCGACAGGTTCAACTACACGCAGGAGAAGCTGGCGCAAGAGGTGGGAAAGAGTCGGAGCCATATTGCGAACACTGTTCGGCTTCTCAAACTTCCCGTGTCAGTTCAAGTATTTATCCGTGAAGGAAAGCTGACCGCCGGCCACGCCAGGACGTTGATCGGCCACCCGGACCCCGAACGGCGTGCCAAGGACATCATCAAACATGCGCTCAACGTTCGTGAAGCTGAACAGCGTTCAAAGAAGAAAAAACCTGCCGCTGCGAGCGCCAGCAATGCCGACGTGAAGGCGCTCGAGACAAGCCTCACTCAGGCTTTGGGTCTCAAGACGGAGATCGCGCATAAGGGTGCATCGGGCGGAGAACTGCGAATCTTCTACAAGACTCTCGAACAGCTCGACGACGTCATCCAGCGCCTCAGCAAATAGATTCCTTCGGGGCCGGCAAGATTACGCCGCCAATGGCAATACGTTGTGCACTGTAATACCCGGCCGGACTTGAAGCTGCCAAAATCGCCTGCAAGAACGAAGGAGGAGGGGTGATTCCCATTGCGAAGGGATCCCCATGCGTCGCCTAATCCTGCCTCTTCTGTTGCTCGGTCTTGCCGCCGGTGTTTCGGGCTGCGTCGTCGAAGGCGGCGGCCACGGCTGGTGCTACTGGCACCCCCACCGCTGCTGATATGACTTTCCTCCCCCATCGGTGCGCGACGGGGGAGGAAACGTACAGAACTAATCCGCGTCCATCTTGAGGGCGGCGATGAAGGCTTCCTGCGGGATGTCGACCTTGCCGAACTGGCGCATCTTCTTCTTTCCCTCCTTCTGCTTCTCGAGAAGCTTGCGCTTGCGGGTGATGTCGCCGCCATAGCACTTCGCCGTCACATCCTTGCGGAGCGCTTTGATGGTTTCTCGGGCAATGATCCGTCCGCCGATCGCCGCCTGGACGGGAATCTGGAACAGGTGGCGCGGAATGAGATCGCGCAGTTTTTCGCACATCGCGCGGCCGCGGGCCTCGGCGCGGCTGCGATTCACGATCATCGACAGCGCGTCGACCGGCTCGGCGTTGACGAGAATCGACATCTTCACGAGGTCGCCTTCCTCGTAGCCCTCGATGTGATAGTCGAAGCTCGCATAGCCACGGCTGACCGATTTCAGACGGTCGTAGAAATCGAACACGACCTCGTTGAGCGGCAGGCGATAGACCACCATGGCGCGGGTGCCGGCATAAGTGAGTTCGATCTGGCGGCCGCGGCGGTCCTCGCACAGTTTCAGCACGGCGCCGAGATGCTCGTCGGGGACGAGAATCGTCGCCTTGATCCACGGCTCCTCGATTTTCGAAATGTACACCGGATCGGGCATGTCGGCCGGATTGTGCAGTTCCTTGATGCTCCCGTCGTTCAGATGGATGCGGTAGATGACGGACGGCGCTGTGGCGATCAGCTCGAGCGCGAATTCGCGCGTCAGCCGCTCGCGTACGATTTCGAGATGCAGGAGCCCAAGAAATCCGCAACGAAAACCGAAGCCCAGCGCGGCCGAGGTTTCGGTCTCATAGGTGAAGCTCGCGTCGTTCAGATGCAGCTTGCCGAGCGCGTCGCGCAGATCCTCGAACTGCGCGGCATCGACGGGAAACAGGCCGCAGAACACGACCTGCTGTACAGGCTTGAATCCGGGGAGCGGCGCCGCGGCCGGTTTGCGTTCGTCGGTCAGCGTGTCGCCGACCTGCGTGTCGGCGACCTCCTTGATCGCCGCGGTAATGAATCCGACTTCGCCGGGACCCAGGGAATCGACCATAACCTGCTTCGGTGTGAAGACACCGACCCGCTCCACCTGATAGGCGGCGCCGGACGCCATCATGCGCACGCGCTGGCCCTTCCTCAGCCCGCCGTCAACCACGCGCACGAGCACGACCACGCCGAGATAGGCATCGTACCAGCTGTCGACGAGCAGCGCTTTGAGCGGCGCTTCGGAATCGCCTTTGGGCGCAGGCAGCCGATGTACAACCGCTTCCAGCACCGAATCGATGTTGGTTCCCGTCTTCGCCGAAATCGGAATGGCGTCCGAGGCGTCGAGGCCGATGACGTCCTCGATCTGCCGCCGGACGCGCTCGGGCTCGGCCGCCGGCAGGTCGATCTTGTTGAGCACCGGCACGATTTCAAGATCGGCCTCGATCGCGGTGTAGACGTTGGCGAGCGTCTGCGCTTCCACCCCCTGGCTCGCATCAACGACGAGGAGCGCGCCTTCGCAGGCGGCGAGACAGCGCGAAACTTCGTAGGCGAAGTCCACATGCCCGGGCGTGTCCATGAGATTGAGGATGTAGTTTTCGCCGCTCTTCGAAAAATATTCGAGGCGAACGGTCTGCGCCTTGATGGTGATCCCGCGCTCGCGCTCGATTTCCATGGAGTCGAGCACCTGATCCTTCATCTCGCGTGCGGAAAGCCCGCCGCAGAACTGGATGAGCCGGTCGGCGAGCGTGGATTTTCCATGATCGATATGGGCGATGATGGAGAAATTGCGGATGTGAGCGAGGTCGGTCATTGGCCGGCGCCGTCTAGCATCCCCCTCCGGGCATTCCAATCCACGCGGCTCAGGATCGGTCGATGTCGCGCAAGGCAAAAGCCAGCGGGATCAGCGCAAGAAGTTGCGGGACAACGGAAACGGCAACGAGAAGCGGCCGGGACACGTCATACAAAGCGCCGAGAGCGATGCTCCCGAGAAACCAGGCGACACCGAAGATCGCGGTGAATAGGCCGAAGGCGCTTGCGCGCGCGTGCGCGGGAATCATGCGCGCGATGGCCGCGGAGAGCACCGAGCCCTGCACGCCGAGGCCTGCGCCCCATAGGAGCGTGCCCAAAAGGGCCAGCGGAAAACCGCCGAGGAAAAGGAACGGTGCCGCGAATGCGCCAATGACGAAGCCGGCAAACATCACCTTCATCCCGCTCGCATCGAACCAGCGTCCGAAGACGACGGAGGCCGCACCGCTGACCGCCATCGCCGCCGCATAAAAGACAGGGATGAGCGGCGGCGACACGATATGCGCCTTGCCGAAATGGAAGGCGATGAGGGGGTAATCCGTGATGCCGAACGCCATCAGCGCCGCGGCCGTTGTGTAGAGCCAGAACGAACGGGAAAGGTCAGCTCCCGTCCGATTCTGCGAGGCCGGTGGAATCCGGGCCGCCTGCGGGAACTTCAGTGCAGTGACGAACGCGGACGCAATCGTCAGCGCGGCAGGAATGCCAAGCCACAGGAACGCTTCGCGATAACCACCGTGACGGGCGAGTACAAAGGCGGCAATAAGCGGGCCGGCGAGCGCGCCGGTTTGATCGAGGGCCTCGTGCAAGCCGAAGGCCCAGCCATGACCGATCTCCTCACCCGCGTGACTCATCATGGTGTTGCCGGCGGGATTGCGGACGGCTTTTCCCGTTCGTTCGAGCACGATCAGCAATGCCGCCACCTGCCAGCTGCCCGCGAAAGCGAGAATCGGCACAGCCGCCATCTGGATCGCATAGCCGGCGATGGTGATCGGCCAGTAGGCACCCGAACGCTGCGCAAGGCGCCCGGACAGGAGGCGCAAAACGTTCCCCGCGAGCTCGCCCGTTCCCGCAACGACGCCAACGATGGTCGCGCTCGCGCCCAGTGCGCCCAGAAAGGGCCCGCTGATGCCGCGCATCCCTTCATAGGCCATGTCGGCGAAGAGGCTGACGATGCCGATCGCGACGATGAAGGCGAGCGCGGATCGCCGGTCGAAGCCTGGTTGCGCGGCCTTTGTCATGAACGCGAGAATATCCTAGTTGGAAACCGGGCTATCGATGGCATCCCGTACGCATGTTGCAGACGAGCGTGAACGGCATTGCGGTCTCCTCTGCCACAACGGACCTCTGGTCGGTAGCAGCGCCGACGGATTCCATGACACGGGAAATGCCGTGGCTGTCCGCCGACGAGTCGATGAAGGCGGCGGCGCTGCCCGCGCCGGCGGCGGAGGCACGCGCCCGCGCGGTGTTGAAAGCCAATTCCAGCGACCCGCGGGCGCGTCTTCTGCTCGCCGAGACTCTTGTCCGGCAGAACCGATGGGGCGAAGCGCGGGCGATGTTCGAAGCGTTGTCGCAGAGCCAACCGCAGACGGAAGCGGTCTGGCGCGGTCTTGGCCAGATCCTCGCGCGGAACGGAGAGAAAGCGCGAGCGGTTGAGGCTTTCGAGCGGTCGCTCGATCTTGCGATTTGCGGAAGGGATGCGTGGTTTGCACTGGGAAGTCTGCTGCGCTTTCCCGGGAGCGAAAAACAT
>DATGGN010000072.1:0-16580 GCA_035308485.1 Rhizomicrobium sp. | reverse complement strand
GGCAGACTTCGAAGCCGTCCATCCCCGGCATCATCACGTCCAGGAGAACAATGTCCGGCTCCTGCGCCGCGATGCTCGCGAGCGCATCCTGACCGTTTGCGGCCGAGACCACGTCGAAATATTCGGCGACGAGCCTGGCCTCAAGGAGTTTGATGTTCGACGGAATATCGTCGACGACAAGAACGCGCGCGGTCATGGCGCCTCAGCCGACGAAGCGACGGACAGTCTCGAGAAATCCCGTAACGGAAATCGGTTTCGAAATGTAGGCTTCGCAACCGCCCTGGCGAATCACTTCCTCATCGCCCTTCATCGCGAATGCGGTTACGGCCACGACCGGGATCGCCTTGAGCGATTCGTCTTCCTTGAGCCATTTTGTGACTTCGAGACCCGATACCTCGGGTAGCTGGATGTCCATCAAAATCAGGTCGGGATGGTGCTCGCGCGCGATGTCGAGCGCTTCCATGCCGTCCTTGGTCTGAAGAATCTGATAGCCATGCGCGTCCAGGAGATCGTGGAAGAGCTTCATGTTGAGCTCGTTATCCTCCACGATAAGGACTGTTTTCGCCTTGACGTCCATCGCCGCTCTCCCACAAGGCCCTATTTGGATTGCAGGGCCCAGCGCCTCCTAAGAATTTCTAGCGGGTGAACTTTAGGCAACATGTCTTAACGCTCTCTTGACGATGCTGTCCGAGGTGTGGCGTCGGGCCGTGTGATGCTTAAGATTTTATGCTCTTCGGGAGTGACACGGCGATGCGGCTTGGAATCGATCTCGGCGGCACAAAGATCGAGATCGCGGCGATTGGAGACGATGGACGCGAAAGGTTAAGAGAGCGGGTCCCGACGCCAGTCCACAACTACGGCGAAATCGTCATCGCAATCACGTCGCTGGTGCGAACAGCGGAAGAGCGGCTTGCCACCCGAGGAAGCGTCGGTGTCGCCATCCCTGGAACAATCAGTGCGCGCACGGGCTTGGTCAAGAACGCCAACTCGACGGTGCTTAACGGCCGTCCGCTCGACCGCGATCTGGAGACAGCACTGAAGAGACCGATTCGCATGGCGAATGACGCGAATTGCTTCACCCTTTCCGAATCAACCGACGGTGCAGCCGCGGGACGGAACGTTGTGTTCGGCGTCATCGCCGGGACGGGCGTTGGCGGAGGCGTTTGCGTCGGCGGCCGGTTGCTGGAAGGTCCGCACAGGATTGCCGGCGAGTGGGGTCACAATCCCCTGCCCGCGCCGCGTGCGGACGAACTCGCCGCGGCCCCTTCCTGCTATTGCGGGCGCAACGGCTGCATCGAAACATGGATCAGCGGCCCCGCGCTGGCGCGCGATTTCAACCGGCGTACAGGGCGCTCGCTTCAGGCAGCGGAAATCCATCGCCTGGCAAGCGATGGGGATTCCGGTGCGATTGACGTCATGGAAGATTTCCTCGACCGCTTCGCGCGCGCCATGGGCAGCGTGATCAATATTCTTGATCCCGACGCGGTGGTTCTCGGTGGAGGGCTTTCCAATCTTCCGGGACTTGCCGGCGACGTCGCGCGCTGTTCCGAGGCGTACACGTTTATGCCGGAGACGCCACCGCTGATCGTGAAAAACGCGTTCGGCGATTCGAGCGGCGTGCGCGGAGCCGCCTGGCTTTGGCGTACCGAAGAAGTGCCCTCCGCCCTCCCCCGCTGATCCCGGCACTACGAAAACAGATTTGCCTCCCTCGCGTAGCAACCGCGGAGCGGGGGAGGCACGCTTCATAGGCACGTACAGAATGTTTTACCAATTACCCGTGCGTGTGGAGCGGGGCGTACAGATCGGGGCGGCGGTCGCGGAAGACGCCCCACGATGCGCGGGCCTTCGCGATCTCGTCCAGATCGAATTCCGCGACGGCGACGCCTTCGCGGTCGGTCGGCAACGATGCGACGATGGCTCCTGTAGCGTCGGCGATGAAGGACGAACCGTAAAACGTCAGCTCGCCGGATTCCCCCATTTCGGTGCCGATGCGGTTGGAGGCGACAAGCGGCATGGAATTCGCGCCGGCATGACCCTGCATCACGCGTGTCCAGTGCTCGCGACTGTCGACCGGAGGCGCGGGCGGCGGCTCGTTTCCGATCGCCGTCGGATAGAGCAGCGCTTCGGCACCAAGCAGCGCCATCGCGCGCGCGGATTCCGGGAACCACTGATCCCAGCAGATGCCACAACCAAGAGTGCCGTATCGCGTCCGCCAGACGCGGAAACCGGTGTCGCCCGGCGTGAAGTAATATTTCTCCTGGTAGCCGGGGCCCGCGGGAATGTGTGACTTTCGGTAAAGCCCGAGAACGGCCCCATCGGCGTCAACCATGGCCAGCGAATTGAAATGCGCATGGCCCGCGCGCTCGAAGAAACTGACGGGCAGCACCACTTTCAACTCCGCCGCGAGCGCGGACATCTCGCCGATGAGCGGATTGCCCTCGAAGGGTGCGGCGAGTGCAAAATGCTTCGGCGTCTGGTCCTGGCAAAAGTACGGAGTCTCGAACAGCTCCTGCAGCAGCACGACCTGGGCGCCCTTGCTGGCCGCCCCGCGCACCAGTGCTTTGGCTTTGGCGATATTGCCATCGCGGTCCCAGCTGCAGGCGAATTGCGTCGCCGCGAACGTGACTTTTCTCATGCGGGCTCCTGCTGGGTGATGCAATGAATGCCGCCGCCGCCCTCGACGATATCGATGGCATCGATCTGTACAATTGTGCGCCCCGGAAAACAATCCTTGAGCACACCCAGCGCGGGCAGATCGGAAGGATCGCCGAATGCGGGCGCGATCAGCCCGCCGTTCGCAAGACAGAAATTGACGTAGCTCGCGGCCAGCGGTCGGCCGCGCCAGTCTTCACGCCGGCGCTCCGGCTGTGCAACCTCGACGATCTCGAACGCACGCCCCCTGGCATCGCGCGCTTCTGACAGGAATCGTTTCAGCCGCGCAACCGCGGGGAAATCCGGATGCCCCGCCGGCGGGATTCCGAGAAGAATGCGCCCGGGCGATACAAAGCAGGCTATGTTGTCGACGTGGCCGTCCGTCTCCACATCGGCAAATTCGCCGGGAAGCCAGAGAACCGATTGCGCACCGGTAAACCTGCGCAGGGTCTCCGCGATTTCTTCGCGCGTGCGGCCCGGGTTCCGATTGCCGTTCAACAGACATTGTTCCGTCGTGATGAGCGTGCCGTCCCCATCGACATGAATGGCACCGCCCTCGCAGACGATCGGCGCGGCAAACAGTTCGGCGCCGGCGCGTTGCAATACGCGCGGGGCGAGAGCCGCATCATTGTCATGGCCGTCGTATTTCCCGCCCCAGGCATTGAACCTCCACGCAACGCCGGCAGCAGGCCCGCCCGACAGGAACGTGGGACCTGTATCCCGCGCCCAGGAATCATCGATAGGCGCGACGAAAATCTCTGCGCGGCCGCAAGCCTGTCCCGCACTCTCTGCATCGTCGGGTCTCGCGATCATGACTACCGGCTCAAAGCGTGCGATCGCGTGCGCGACTTCCGCCGTTGCTGTTCTCGCCCGCTCCATTTGCGCAGCGCTTGCCCAGGCTTCGGCTCGGCACGGCCAGCACATCCATGTGCGCCGATGCGGCGCCCACTCTGCGGGCATCGCATAACCGCGATGTGATGGGGTTTCGGCCCTGGGCGATCTGCTGTGCATTCCTGTCATATAACGGGTCGGTGGCTGTCGCGGGAGACTTGACCTCCACGATGAGTTACGACCTCTAGCGATCTGCCGACTCCCAACCCAGCGAGCACGAAAAACATGACCGGAATGATCGACAAACGTCTTGCAGAACTCGGCATTGTCCTGCCCACGCCCCCTGCCCCGGTGGCCAGCTATGTGCCCTACGTCGTGTCCGGAAACCTTGTCACCATCTCGGGCCAGGTCACATTGGCGGACGGCGCGCTCAAATATGTGGGGGTAGTCGGCAAGGACCTTTCGCTCGAGGACGGCAAAGCCGCGGCGCGGCTTTGCGCCATCAACGTGCTCGCACAGCTCAAGGCAGCGGTGGACGGGAATCTCGACCGCGTGCGCCAATGCGTGAAGCTCGGCGTCTTCGTCAACGCCGTCCCGGAATACACGCAGCACCCGGAAGTCGCCAATGGCGCTTCCGATCTCATCCAGGAAGTCTTCGGCGAAGCCGGCCGCCATGCACGCGCCGCGGTGGGTGCGGGTTCCCTGCCCCGCAATGTCGCCGTCGAAGTGGAGGCCGTGTTCGAGATCGCGTGAACGCATCCCACGTCATCGCGCGTCTCGCATCGTCGGCCGGGGACGTAGGCGCCGACGCCTGGAACGCGTGCGCCAATCCCCTTGGCGTGCCGGACGCTCACCCGTTCACGCGCTACGAGTTCTTCGACGCGCTCGAGCAATCGGGCTCGGCCTGTACAAAAACCGGATGGCGCCCCTGCCATCTGGCGCTGGAGCACAACGGCACGGTCGAAGCGCTGCTGCCGCTCTACCTGAAGAGCCACAGCAGGGGCGAATATGTCTTCGACCACGGCTGGGCCGACGCCTTCGAGCGCGCCGGCGGCCAATACTATCCGAAGCTCCAGGCCAGCGTCCCCTTCACGCCCGTTACCGGCCCGCGGCTGCTTGCGGGCGCGGGCGTTGATAAAGAGTCCGCGCAGAAAGCGCTGCTCGACGCGGCCGCGCAGGCGACGCGAAGTCTCGATGCCTCCTCTCTGCACATCACTTTTATGACCCACGAGGAGTGCGCGCTCGCCGCTGCCCATGGTTATCTCCGGCGCACCGACCAGCAATTTCACTGGATCAACCAGGGTTATTCTTCGTTCGATGATTTCCTTGCCGGGCTCTCTTCGTCCCGCCGCAGGACGTTGCGCAAGGAGCGGGTCGCCATCCGCGCCGCCGGAATAGAGTTCGACTGGCTGACCGGCAGCGACATAACGGAACGCCATTGGGACACGTTCTTCGCCTTCTATATCTGTACAGGAAACCAGAAGTGGGGACAGCCCTACCTGACCCGGGAGTTCTTCAGCCGCGTCGGCGCTGGTATGGGAGAGGCCACGCTTCTGGTCATCGCCCGTCGCGGCCGGCAACCCATTGCGGCTGCGCTGAACTTCATGGGCGAGCGCACACTGTTCGGCCGCAATTGGGGGGCCGGCGAATACGTTCCGTTCCTGCATTTCGAGACCTGCTACTATCAGGCGATCGATTATGCGATTGCGCACGGGTTCGACCGCGTCGAAGCCGGCGCGCAGGGCGCTCACAAGCTGCTGCGTGGCTATTCGCCCGAGCTGACGCGCAGCGCACACTTTAT
Organism: Rhizomicrobium sp.; assembly: GCA_035308485.1. Taxonomy (GTDB): domain Bacteria; phylum Pseudomonadota; class Alphaproteobacteria; order Micropepsales; family Micropepsaceae; genus Rhizomicrobium. The sequence goes on along the minus strand of DATGGN010000072.1, from coordinate 11,296 downwards.
TGCAAATCCCGCATTCCGCGACGCCGTCGCGCGATACCTGTTGCGCGAACGCGCCGCAGTGGCGCAGGAGACCGAAGAACTCCGATCCTATCTGCCGTTTCGAGAGGAAGGTTGAGCCGATGAGCTATGATCCGAACAACGTTTTCGCACGAATTATTCGCGGTGAGCTGCCCTGCGCAAAAGTGTACGAAGACGCGCACTCGCTCGCCCTCATGGACCTCATGCCCTCGACGGAAGGGCACACGCTCGTCGTTCCCAAGGAAGCGGCGGAGACGATACTTGAACTCTCTCCGCAAGCCGCATCCCGCCTGATGGTTACGACACAGCTCGTCGCGAAAGCTGTCAAGAAGGCGCTGTTGTCTCCCGGCGTGATGCTCGTTCAGCTGAATGGTTCGGCCGCGGGACAAAGCATCCCGCATGTGCATTTTCACATCCTCCCCCGCGCCCACGGACTGGAGCTCTCGTTGCACGGCCGTGTCCGGGCGGATTTCGCCAAACTCGAAGCTCTTGCCGCAAAAATCCGGGGCGCGCTCGACGGATAAGCGCGTCTGCACGAAAATCGTAAACCGCCAACGGCGCCAAGACGCCAGCGCACTGAAATTCGCCATGGAGACGTGGAGTCGCGGAGACGATCAATTGCGGGCCCAAAAAGCGCGCGAAGACTTCTCCGAGGTCTCCGTGCCTCCGTGGCGAATTGGTTCGTAGGCGGGTAGCCGATCGCCTTGGCGTCTTGACAGTTCAAATTTGCAAGGTGGGTTGGCACGGATTTGGCATGGTTGTCCGGCACTGAACCATTTGCCGGACAGGATCCGAATCCATGAGCGAAGCCAGTCAGAGCAAAGCCCTGAATTTCGAGGGTTTCAAAGGCTACTACGGCTATATGAGCAATTACGACGGATATGGCGGATTCAATTACTCCGACAACTTTCTCTATATGAACCATTCGAACTGGACCAAGCCGAACGGTGTTGGTTACCAGTACGGCTGGTGCGATACGGGCTACCAGAACGAAGCCGCGATGTCGCACGCGAAGTCGCTCGCCTGGATCTACGAGTACGGTGTCATGGAATCGGCCAGCGGGCATTCCTTCACGCTGAACAGCATGAACGTGGCGGCCTCGTTCAGCAACAATGCGCAGTGGGACATCATCAGCTACACGGAACAGGATGGTCAGTTGCAGGTAAAAGCTGTCGATCCCCTGTACGCGAGCTACACAGGCCAGAAAGTCGACCTCGCGATGCTCGGGCAGCCCGATGACTTCAAGCACATCGCCGCCGTGGCGTTCCAGATGGTCAACTATGGCACAGCCGGAAACACCTGCACCTATGGCTATGCTGTTTTTGGCGTTCAGCTCGCGGTCGGCGACATCAAGGTGAAGTGGTCCAAGGGCGCCGACATCGACACCAGGGGCGGCAAGCTCATGACGCCATGGATGCTGCAACATGCAGCTCCCAATCCCGGCGCCGCGCATGCGCACGCCGATGCCCGGCATCCCGGCACCGATACCATGTACAACCTGCATGCGCAGCCGTCAGGAACGGCCCATGACTTCCACATTCCGGCAGTCGAGCACTTCCTTTAAAGCAGCATTCGCTCTGACTGAACTGGCCTCACCCCTCGCCAAGCCGGGGTGAGAATCCTTTTGACCCTATCCCGAGCCAGTCGAAGGATGAGGGCGTCCGCCCGAGCGTGAGACCTCGTCAGTCCGCCGGACAGCCGAAACGAACACCTCCCGGTGCGAGCGGTTGGCGGTCACGGCGCCGGGATCGGCGTTTGGACGCGCGGGCTTACACGCTTTCGGTCTGGTTCGGCTCGGTGCCCTCGGGCGGAGGAAGCGCGCGCGGTCCACCCGAGTCAGCGGGAACGAACTCGAACACCAGCTGATCCTTCTCGCGGTCGAGCAGCACGCGCACCGTGCCGCCACCTTTGAGCCGACCGAAGAGTATCTCGTCGGCAAGCGGCTTCTTGATGTAATCCTGGATCACGCGGGCAAGCGGCCGCGCGCCAAACTGGTCATCGTACCCCTTTTCGCCCAACCAGCGCGTCGCTTCGGCGGTGAGGTCGAAGGTCACGTCGCGATCGGTCAGCTGCGCTTCGAGCTCCAGCACAAACTTCTCCACCACGCGGTCGATCGTGTCGCGTGACAGCGGCGCAAAACCGATCGTCGCATCGAGGCGGTTGCGAAATTCGGGCGTGAACAGTCGCTTGATCGCTTCCTCGTCATCGCCTTCGCGCCTTGTACGTCCGAAACCGATGGCTTCACGCGCGGCATCGGATGCGCCTGCATTGGTCGTCATGATGAGCACGACGTTGCGGAAATCAATCTTCTTGCCGTTGTGGTCGGTGAGCTTGCCGTGGTCCATCACCTGCAGGAGGATATTGAACAGGTCCGGATGCGCCTTTTCGATTTCGTCGAGCAACAGGACGGAGTGCGGATGCTGGTCGACACCATCGGTCAACAGTCCGCCCTGATCGAATCCGACGTAACCCGGCGGCGCACCGATGAGCCGCGAAACCGTGTGGCGTTCCATGTATTCGGACATGTCAAAGCGCAGCAGCTCGACGCCCATCGTGCTTGCAAGCTGTTTGGCGACTTCGGTTTTTCCGACACCGGTCGGGCCGGAAAACAGATAACAGCCGATCGGTTTTTCCGCCTGCCGCAGTCCGGCGCGTGCGAGCTTGATGGCCGAGGCGAGCGCGTGAATGGCCGCGTCCTGTCCGAACACCGACCGCTTGAGATCGGCTTCCAGGTTGCGCAGCGCTTCGGCATCGGTTTTCGAAACGGATTTGGGAGGAATGCGCGCCATCTTGGCAATGACCTCCTCGACCTCCTTGACGCCCACGATCTTCTTGCGCCGGCTTTCGGGCAGGAGCATCTGCGACGCGCCCACCTCGTCGATGACGTCGATGGCCTTGTCCGGCAATTTGCGGTCATTGATGTACTTGGCCGCGAGTTCGACCGCGGCCTTGATCCCCTCCGAAGTGTACCGAATCTTGTGGTACTCCTCGAAATAGGGCTTCAGCCCCTTGAGGATCTTGATGGTGTCCGGCACCGTCGGTTCGGTCACGTCGATCTTCTGGAAGCGGCGCACGAGCGCGCGGTCCTTTTCGAAGTACTGCCGGTATTCCTTGTACGTTGTCGATCCGATGCAGCGCAGCGTGCCGGCCTGGAGCGCGGGCTTCAGCAGATTTGACGCGTCCATTGCTCCGCCGCTGGTCGCGCCCGCGCCGATGACGGTGTGGATCTCGTCGATGAAAAGAATGGCGCCCGGTATGGCCTCGAGTTCCTTCACGACCGATTTGAGGCGCTCCTCGAAATCGCCGCGATAGCGCGTGCCGGCGATGAGCGCGCCCATGTCGAGGGCATAGATGGTGCTCGCCTGCAGGACTTCGGGCACATCCTTCTTGACGATCTTGCGCGCAAGGCCTTCGGCTATGGCCGTCTTGCCGACGCCCGGATCGCCGACGAGCAGCGGATTGTTTTTCTGGCGGCGGCAGAGAATCTGGACTGTGCGCTCGACTTCCGGCTCCCGTCCGATGAGCGGATCGATGCGGCCCGCCTTCGCCTTTTCATTGAGATTGATGCAATAGGCGTCCAGCGCTTCGCTGCCGTGCTTCGCGTTCTTCTCGTCGTCGTCCTCTTCGGCGCCGCGCACGGTCTTTTGCTGACTCATGCCCGGGCGCTTGGCGATGCCGTGGCTGATGTAGCTCACCGCGTCCAGCCGCGTCATATTCTGTTCCTGGAGGAAATAGACGGCGTGGCTCTCGCGCTCGGTGAAAAGCGCCACCAGCACATTGGCGCCGGTCACCTCTTCGCGGCCCGAATTCTGTACGTGCAGCACGGCGCGTTGGACCACGCGCTGAAAACCGGTGGTCGGCTTGGCGTCTTCGCCGTCCTCTATGACCAGGGTCAACAGTTCGTGATCGATGTATTTGACGAGCGAACGCCTGAGCGCCTCGAGGTCGACGTTGCAGGCCTTCATCACCTGCGCCGCGTCGGAATCATCGAGCAGCGCCAGGAGAAGGTGCTCGAGCGTGGCGTATTCATGATGGCGGTCGCTCGCCAGTTTGATGGCGCGGTGGAGCACCTGTTCGAGACTGCGCGACAGCGATGGCATCTACGCCCTACTCCTTCTCCATTGTGCACTGCAGAGGATGTTGATGCCTCCGCGAAAACTCAATCACCTGCGCGACCTTGGTCTCTGCGACCTCGTAGGTGAAAACACCGCATATCCCTACACCGTGGCGATGGACATGCAGCATGATCTGGACCGCCTCGTCACGCGCCTTGTTGAAGAACTGTTCCAGAATGTGGACCACGAATTCCATCGGCGTGTAGTCGTCATTCAGGAGCAGCACCTTGTAGAGGCTCGGCCGCTTTGTCTTCGGCCGGACCTTCGTGGCGACGCCGGATGATGGGCCACCGGACGATCCTCTCTGTTGATCGCTCATGAGCGACGGTGCTCGATCACTGACTCGACAATGATTGCGCATTCACGCCCGGTGCGGAAGAGCCTCCGCGCCCGCCGAATGCTCGGTTGCTTTTGCAAATATCGGTTCCCGCCCGCGCGAAAAAAAGGCCCGAACCTTTCGATCCGGGCCTTTCAGGCAACGTTCCGCGGGGGAAAGCGGAACGCGAGAAAAATGCGACAATTACGCGGCGCGCGCGTTCTCCACCACCTCGGCCCACGCCTGGACGCGTCCCTGGAGGGGGTTGAATGCTTCCTTCGTGGTCGAAAACATGATCTCGCTCAGCTTCGTGACTTCGCTCACATAGGATTCGAACGCCGTCTTCACGAAATCGCTCTGAACCTCGAACGCTTCGTGGACGGATTTGCTGCCGAAAAACGCCTTGGCTGCCGAAATCGAATCCTCGACCGACTGCTTGGAGTAGGCGTAGATCTCATTCTGGATCGTCTCCGCGCCCTTGCCGGCGACATTGGCGGCTTTGACATAGGCCTCGACCGTATCGCGCCCATAGTCCCAAAACTGGTCATAGCCCCTGACCGCCTTTTCGAAGCCCGCCTTGAAGGCTTCCGAACCGTTCTTCATGGCCGTCTCCAGCGTTTCGGTGCTTGCTTCGCCGGCCTTTGTGCTGTTCTTGCGAACCATTTCCGTGACTCCTCATTTCCTCATGGAGCCGGCCAGCGCCGGCTTATGCTGCAGTGCAGCATGGCTTATGTGCGGTGCAGCATGAACAAAGTCAAGACCCAGATGGGACATTCGAAGGAGTGGCGCGGGGAGTAAACGTTAATAATTCATAAATCCCGGGAACGTATAAGGAATTTCAGATTTCAATTGCGCGGAATCCACGGATTTGTTCTTATCGCGGCGAAAGAATCGAACAGCATCTGGAGCCGACATGTCGGAGCGGAGCCCTGCCGGCGGTAGGGTGGTGAGATTGCGATTCGCCCGTAGGGCCGGATGGGTGGGGATTTGCTTCGCCCTCGCGAGCCTTATCTGCACCGGCTCCGAGGCCGCCACCCATAAACACCATTGGCGGGTCTGGCACAGCCGGCCGGCGCATGTCGCCCGAAGCGTCCATGCGGCGCGGAGCTGGCGCTGGCAGCCGACGCGCAGGGTCTTTCAGCTGACGGACCCCGAAAAGGATGCGGCGTTGATCCTGGATGGCGAGACCGGCCGGGCCCTCTATGCCCGAAATGCCGACGCGCTGCGCCACCCCGCATCGCTCACCAAGATGATGACGCTGTATCTGCTGTTCGAGCAACTCAAGAACGGCCAGATGACGCTTGCGACGCCGATTACGCTCTCCGAGCACGCGGTATCCCAGGCACCCGTCAAGCTGTATGCGCGCCCCGGTACGACCATTTCCGTCGAGGATGCGATCAAGGCCATCGTCGTGCTCTCCGCCAATGACGTGGCAGTCGGCATAGCGGAGGCCATCGGCGGCAGTGAAAGCCACTTCGCCGAACTGATGACGGCGAAAGCGCGCTCATGGGGGATGTCGCACACCTATTTCCACAATGCGTCAGGCCTGCCCGACAATCTCCAGATCACCACGGCCGATGACCTCGGTGTACTGGCGCGGCACCTTGCTTATGATTTCCCGCAATACTTCCATTATTTCTCGACGTATTCGTTCGCGTGGCACGGCGCGACTCACTTCACCCATGACAATCTGATCGGGCGCTACGACGGCGCGGACGGCATCAAGACCGGCTATACGGGCGCTTCGGGCTTCAACCTCGTGTCGTCGGTTGTACGTAACGGCGCCCACATCATCGGCGTGGTCATGGGAGGAACGACCGCCCGTCGCCGCGATACCGAAATGGTGAGGCTGCTCGACGATACGTTCAACGCCATCGGCAAGAACCCGCAGCTTGTCGCCCGCGCGAGCGTACCTTGGCAGATGCTGGCCGAAAACACGCCGGCAAAGCCTGTCATCGCCGGATTCCAATTGGGACCCGTCACCTCCACCCCGCCGATCATAACGGCGGCTCCGCCCCCAGCTCCGTCGCTGCGGCCCTCGACTCTCGCCAAGCCCGGCGTCGAGGATGAGGAGGCCGCGGAATCGACCCCCGATCCGGCCTACGACCCGACTCCGGTGACCACCAAACCGGTAGCAACGGCGCCAAAGGAAAAAATGTACGCACTGGCGCCGCCGCCGAAGACCGCGCCCCCCGCTCCGCCGAAGGCCGCTGCACAGCAGCCCCCGGTCGGGAAGGTTGTCGTCGCGTCGCTTGAACCGGCAACACATCCTGCACCGGCTCCGGCTGCCGAATCGACCGAACCGTCGACACCGGTTTCTGTCGGGCCGCTGCCCCGGCCACGGCCCAAACCGGCCGTTCCGGCGCTGGCGCTGAACGACGATACATCCGCATCGACGAATGCCGTCGGAACGAATTGGACAGTTCAAATCGGCGCGTTCGGCAATGCGACGCTCGCGCAATCCCAACTTGCCGATTACGCGCGCAAGTCGGCCGATGTACTCGCAGAGGCCGCGCGCATCGTGTCTCCTCTGGAGTCACCCGAAGGGCATACAATCTTCAGGGCCAGGTTCGGTCCCTTTGATGAGAGCCGCGCCCGTCAGGTCTGTCAGGTCCTTACCCAGCGCGGCCAGACCTGCTTCGCAGCCATCGCTTCACGATAATTACGCGGCGGATTGTGCCTCGACCGCCGATTCCCGCGTCGGCACGGCAAGCGCGGATACGAGCGCCCGCACTTCCTGTCGTGCCGCGAGATGCGACATGCTGAGCGAGATGTCGAGACCTGGCTGCGGCAGATCGAGCACGGTCAGGCCCGACGGAAACAATTCCCGGTAGATCACCCTTTCACCAAATCCGGCGACAACGCGAAAACCGATGCGCCGCGCGAGTGCGTCGAGCGCCGCCGTCATGCGCCGCTTGTTTCGCGCGTCGGTGCCGGCAAGGCGGTTGCGCATGACGATCCAGTCCAGCGCGGGCTTGCGAGCGAGCAATCGCCGTTTGCGGCACTCCCAGACAAAATCGCTGTAGATGCTTGGTCTGGTCACGGCAAACGTCTGCGGGTCGATGTTCGCCAGCAGATCAAAATCGACAAAGCTGTCGTTGAGCGGCGTAACCAGCATGTCGGCGGCCGCGTGCGCCAGCCGCGACAGGTGCGTGTTGGCACCAGGCGTATCGATGACGACAAAATCGAAAGCCTCCGCCGCGGCGAGCGTTTGCGCGAATGCGTCCGACTCTTCCGCAGCGACTGCGTCCAACGACGAAGCCGTCGAGACAGGCACCGCGAGCCGTTCCGGTATCGCCAGCGCCTTGCCTGATTTCGCCGCCCAGGCAGCACGATTTTCGAGCTGACGCGCAAGACTGCGCTGCCGCACATCGAGATCGATAACCGCAACGCGCTTTTCCATTCGGGCCAATGCCACGGCAACATGCATCGCGGCAGTGCTTTTGCCGGACCCGCCCTTTTCGTTGCCGAAAACGACGACGCGCGCGCATGACGGTTTCACGTGACCGGCCCCTTGGGATAGCGAAGATGTTTGTGGATCCGGATGCGAATCATCTGTGCATTATAAGCCGCGAAGTTCGCGGCGATGAAAAAGGGGATGCGGATTGTCCTCCGCATCCCCTTGTCGTCTCATCGCCGAAAGGCGCGGCGATTCATGTCAAGTCCGGTTGTTCACTGACCGGGGCAGACGTGGCTCATGTCGTCCTGGAGCGCGTACCACTGATTGGCCGAGTCCGTCAGCGGAGCGCCGAAATACGGCATGTAGACCAGCGACTGCAGATTCCACGTGAAGCCGGCTTCCTTGTACGGATAGGCGCCGTAGTTGGGGCCGTTTTCCAGCGGATCACCGACTTCCATCCAGCCGTTATCATTGCAATTGACGTTATTGTAGCCGATGAACGGATCGTCCATCCACTCGCCCAGCTCGTGCGTGAATGCCGACACGTCCTGCGAGAATGCACCGGCCTTATCCACATAGGTCGCATAGGCGTAGGTCTGGCCGCCCGGAGGACCGGAAAGCGAATCGTGATAACCGCCGATGCAGCAACCGCCGGACGTCAGATAGACATCGTAGGTGATGAAGAGCGGCAGCACGCCCGGATTCACGTCCTTGATGCTTTTCATGAAGCTCTGCAGCTTCGCGTCCATCGTGCCGAAGTTGTAAAGACCGACCTGTACGCCAAACTCCGTTGCTACGCAGCCGGATGAGCAGCTCAGGGTGATGGTCTGCTCTTTCTCCTTCGTAGTCGTGAACAACACGTGGTAGTCGGGGTTGGCGCCGACGTCGTTGCCCCACCACGTGCCGCGCTGGAAGGCGTCCTCGTACTGCGTCTGTCCGAGATCGACGCAGTTATTTTTGGAACCACAAGTTCCGTATTGCGGATCGTAATCGATCTTGGAGTTGAAGAGCGGCGACTTCACCATCGCCTGGACGACGCTGCGGTTGTGGTTGTTCGCGAGCTGCACCTTGGCCGGATCAAAAGTGTACTTGGTGCCGTTCTGCGTGATCACGAATTTGATCGGGATCAGGAGCACATTGATGGTGCTCGTGGTGTTGGTCGTGGCCGGGTTGCCGCCGATCTGCGTGAAGGTGATGGTTTTGCCGGTCAGGTCCGTATAGCTGCCGTTCCACGACGGGAGCTGACTTGTCGCCGGGTGCGGCGGGATCGGATTGTTGTGCCTCGGGCCAACCTTGAACATGGGTACGGCCGGGAAAGTGTCTGTGGCGGCTGCCACCATGCTGGGCAGCGATACAGACGCCGCCAGCAGGGCCAGCGCCGCTAGGCGCTTATTCATTTTGTTGAACCCCTTGTTTTTCCGGATGGACCACCCACCGGAAGCGGGTTCACATATCAGTTATTACTGCCGTCACAAAGCGAAAGATAGTTTCCGATACGACCCGGAAAACATTTGAATACCAAAGAATTCCACCTGGAAAGCTGCGGTTTCGTTCCCTCCGGTCGCGGGCGCAAACAAATGCTCTATTTGCCGCTTGTGGGCCGGATCAAATGCCACTGCTGTCGAGGCTGAGCAGCGTCGCGTTTCCGCCGGCTGCCGTGGTGTTTACCGTGTAGGTCCGCTCCAGCGCAAATTTCAAAAGGTAATGCGGTCCGCCGGCCTTCGGCCCGGTTCCGGAAAGGCCCTCGCCACCGAATGGCTGCACCCCCACCACGGCCCCGATCTGGTTTCTGTTGACGTAGGTGTTTCCGGTGCGGACGCGCTCGCGGATAAACGCGGCCGTCTCCTCAATGCGGCTGTGTACGCCGAGCGTCAGGCCATAGCCGGTCCTGTTGATCGCCTCGCAGACGTCCGCGAGCCGATCGCCGGCAAAGCGTACAACGTGCAGGATCGGCCCGAAGACCTCGCGTTTCAGCACGGAAATGGATTCGATCTCGAAGACATGCGGCGCAAAGAACGTACCGCATTCGCGCTCCGGCCCGAGCGCCAGCTCGCCCAGCAGCTTCGCCTCTTTCGTCATCCGCACAGCGTGTTCTTCCAGGCCTTTTCTTGCATTCTCGTCGATCACTGGCCCGATATCCGTGTCCAGAAGGAACGGATCGCCGAGCTTGAGCTCCTCCATCGCGCCCAAAATCAATTCGAGCATGCGATCGGCGACATCTTCTTGAAGGAACAGCACACGCAGCGCGCTGCAACGCTGGCCGGCGCTGTCGAACGCCGACGTGATCACATCGCGGGTCACCTGCTCGGGCAGCGCAGTCGAATCCACGATCATCGCGTTCATCCCGCCCGTCTCGGCGACGACCTGGGCCAGCGGACCTTCGCGCGCCGCAAGCGCACGATTGATCGCCCACGCCGCTTCGGTCGATCCGGTCAGCGCGACACCGGCCAGTCTCCCATCGGGAAACAGTGCGGCGCCGAGCTTCGAGCCACGCCCGGGAAGGAAATGCAGCACATCCTCCGGCACGCCCGCGCGGTGCAGAAGTTCGACACCGGCCGCGGCGATCAGCGGCGTCGGCTCCGCAGGTTTGGCGAGGACGGCATTTCCTGCTGCGAGCGCGCCGGCAACCTGTCCGGTAAAAATCGCCAGCGGAAAGTTCCAGGGCGAGATGCACGCAAACACGCCTCGCCCGTGAAGCGTCAACTCGTTGTCTTCTCCCGTTGGTCCGGGCAGCTTGATGGGCGCATCGAACAGTGCCCGCGCGCGCGAAGCGTAGTAGCGAAGGTAATCGGCGGTCTCGCGCACTTCGCCAAGCGCATTCGGCAGGGTTTTGCCGCCTTCGCGGACCGCGAGTGCCATCAGGCGCGGCGCATCCGCCTCGAAGAGATCGGCGGCGCGTTCCAGTATAGCGCCGCGTGCCGCGCCGCCACGCTTGTCCCAGGCTTCCTGCGCGTTGTACGCGAGCGCAAGCGCGTCGAGTGCGTCCTGCGCGCCGGCTTCAACGACCTCGCCGACCATCCGCCGATGATCCGAGGGATCGCGCACCTGGCGTACATCGCCAGAACGCGTCTTGCCGCCGATGACAGGCGCAGCGTGCTGGGCTTTTTCCAGTACCTTTTCCATCCGCGCAATCATGGGCGCGGCGATCTCGGGATCGCTCCACAAGAAGCCGCGCGAGTTTTTCCGGTCCGGCAGCATGTCTGCCGGTTTCGGAATGCGCGGATTCCGCTTTGGCTTCGCAGCTTCGAGCTGCGCGACGGGATCGGCAACTATCTCGGATATCGGCGATTTCTCGTCGGCAAGACGGTTGACGAACGAGGTGTTGGCGCCGTTTTCGAGCAACCGCCGTACCAGATAGGCGAGCAGGTCTTCGTGCGTGCCGACCGGCGCGTAGATGCGAATCCCCGGGCCCGCTGCCGATGGCGTTTGTGTTTCGCGATACAGTTC
>DATGGN010000071.1:0-7679 GCA_035308485.1 Rhizomicrobium sp. | reverse complement strand
CCGCCGAGTCGTGCGAGTCTCAGCGAAAAGGCGGCGGCGATAAGCACCATCGCAGCGAACATCGCGGGCAGCACCAGAAGCGAATCATAGTACAGAAGATAGCGGGTTGCGGAAAATCCCGCCTGCCTGGCCGCCTCGATGAATCCCGGCAGCGCCCAGAACGACAGCGTATCGGGGGCGGCAAAGCTCTCCTGGATGCGCGCCGCCGTAAGCGGTGTAGCCAGCTGGTAATGCGCAAAGTGCCGAATCCGGCCGTCATTGCCGCTGACGTACGCGTTGTCGAGAGTCCACGCCCCACGGGTCAGCGAGGCGGATTGGGCATCGATCCGCCCTTCGAAACTGTCGGCGCCCCGGTACAGGAAGATCGTCACGTCTTCGAGTCTGGTGCCCTGCGCGGCAACGCGCAGCGCATGAATCACCGATTGCGCATTGGCGTCGCCTTGACGAAGCCACAATCCATTTTCGGAAATTGCGAGTTGTGACGCCTGTCCCCGGATCAGGCGCGCTTCCATCGCCGTAAACTGCACGAGGAGTCGCGAAGCAAAGGGCGTAAACAGGGTGACGGCAAACATTCCAAGGACGATGGCCGTACATAGCGGCGCCGCCAGCAGGTTCCACGCCGACACGCCGGCTGCGCGGATGGCATGCAGTTCGTGGCTCCGCGAGAGGCGCGCAAACGCAAAAATTCCGCCGAGCAACACCGCAAATGGCAGAAGCTTCAGTGCCAGATCCGGTACCTGCAGAAGCGCCATCGCGGCCACGGCGGCCGTGGGGACGTGCCTGCCGCCGGTGCGGTCCAGAAGGTCGACGAGGTCGATTGAAAAAGCGAGAAACGCGAGCGCGCCAAACATCAATCCGACGCCGGCCAGAAACTGGCGCGCCAGATACTGATAAAGCGTCCATGACCAGCTCAAGGGGCAACCTCCATCGGCCGCCAGGGCATTCGCCCCAGCAGCCGGCGGACATTGAATCCCGCAATATCGGCAAGCGCGGCGGCGCCCGCCGCCATCGGTATGAGATAGAAGAACGCGCAAAACAGCGGATTGCGGGCAGCGATGCCCTGAACGCCGTAACCCGCAATCCGCAACGCGGCCGCGCCGAGCGCTGCGCCGGCGAGTCGCAACGCATAGGCGCCACGCGCGTGCCGGCCAAGTGTGACGGCCGCGAAGGCGATCAGCGCAAAAGCGGGACAGTACAGGCCGGCGGCGAGGCGATTGTGCGCTTCCGCAAAGTAGGCATTGCGTGCTTCCGGCTTTAGGGGCTTCGACGAATCGGGCCACAAAAGCTCGCTCATGTACCGCTCGCTGGTCCTAAGCTCCGCGTCCTGACGTCGGCCGGCGAATTGATCGAGATCGAAAACGTAGCGGTTGAATTTCAGTACCGAAAGCGAGGGTGGTGCGAACCCCGACGAACCCTGGCATTTCGGCAGACTGCCGTCATTCTTGGCAGGCATGGCCGAGCCGCGGCGGCAGGCGCCCTGGATGGTTCCCTGTTCGATCGTGCCGTCGAACATGATCAGCCGGGCTCCCGCCGGCGTTGCTGCGAGCAGGCCGCGTTCGGCGAGATAGGTAGTCGGGCGCAGGCGGTCGCGTTCGTCATGCACCAGTACGCCGCGAAGTTCTCCGTCCGGAGTAAGCTCGCGCATGAAAACGGTCAGCCCGGCAGACGGGGTATTGAACTGGCCCTCATTGAGGATGGCGGCGCCGATATCGCCGCGAATGTCGATTTCCTTGTCTCGCATGAGCCGCTGGCAGAAAGGCATAAGGTACAGGCTGCAGGCGTAGGTCGCGACCATCACGACGGCTGAAGCGGCAAGCACCGGTGCGAGCAGTTGCGCGGGACTGAACCCTGCTGCCGACATCACCGTAAGCTCGCTGTCCGCATTGAGCTTGTGAAGCCCGTACAGCGTTCCGGCGAAAAAGGCGATCGGAAGCACGATGACGAGGAGGCTCGGCAGCATGAGAAGCGTGAGATAGAAGAAGGTCGGCGCCGACTGCCCGCGGTTGATCACAAGATCGAGCAGCCGGAGCGACTGGGAGAGCCAGATGACGCTTGTGAGCAGGAAGATGAAAAGCCCCACCGGTCCGGCGAGCTGGCGCAGCACGTAACTGAACAGTCGGTACATGGGCATTCCGGAGCCAGAGACTGCCGCAACGCCGCTCTTTCGCCCGCGCTGCAAATCGCCCTAAACTAGCACCGTCCCACCGGCAATCCGCAATCCGAAATTCGTTACCAGCGAGGTCTTCATGCAGATAAGCTTTCAGGCGCCGACCCTCGAAGTTCCCGGCGCGATCGTCGTGGCCGCGGCCGAGGGCAACGTTCTGGCCGGAGCGGCCGAGCGCGCCGATAAAATGTCGGGCGGGGCCATCAGTCGCGCGCTGTCGGTCAGCCGCTTTTCCGGAAAAGCCGGGCAGATTTTGGAGCTGGTGGCGCCGGCCGGGATGAAAGCCTCGCGCCTTCTCCTGGCGGGACTCGGCAAGCTGGAGAAATTCGACGGCCCCGCTGCCGAGCGTCTGGGCGCGAAGGTGGTGGGTCGCCTTTTTAACAGCGGTGAAAAGGGCGTGACGTTTGTTATCGAACCGCCGAAGGAGGCGAAGATATCAGGCGCCACCCTCGCCGCGCGGCTCGCGATGGGCGCCCGGCTCAGGAGCTACACCTTCAACACCTACCGGACGAAGGAGCGGGACGAGCACGAACCGACGCTGAAGACGGTCACCATCGCCACCGCCAACGCGCCCGCCGCGGAGCGGAGCTTTGCGTCGTTCCGGGCAGTTGCCGACGGCGTGTTCTTCGCGCGCGATCTCGTCAACGAACCGCCGAACATGCTTTCGCCGGCTGAATTCGCCGAACGCGCGAAGCGTTTGACGAAGCTCGGCGTGCGCGTGCGGGTGCTCGGCGAAAACGAGATGAAGAAGCTCGGAATGGGCGCGCTGCTCGGCGTGGGGCAGGGGAGCGAGCGCGAGAGTCAGCTCGTCGTGATGGAATGGAGAGGCGCGAAGAAATCCGACGCGGCGCCCGTCGCGCTGGTCGGAAAAGGCGTATGTTTCGATTCCGGCGGCCTTTCGCTCAAGACCGGTACAGGCATGATGGGCATGAAGGGCGATATGGGCGGCGCGGCAGCCGTCGCCGGAACCTTGCAGGCGCTCGCCGCGCGGAAGGCGCGGGTGAACGTGGTCGGCGTCGTGGGCCTCGTCGAAAACATGCCCGACGGCAACGCGCAGCGTCCGGACGACGTTGTCAAATCGATGTCGGGACAGACAATCGAAGTCCTGAACACCGACGCCGAAGGACGCCTCGTTCTTGCCGATGCGCTTTGGTACGCGCAGTCGCAATTCAAACCGAAATGCGTGATTGACCTGGCGACGCTCACTGGCGCCATCCTTGTTGCTCTGGGTCACGAGCACGCGGGGCTGTTCTCGAACGACGATACGCTGGCGACACGGCTGACTGACGCCGGCCGGGAGGAAGGCGAAGGCGTTTGGCGCCTGCCGCTGGGGGACGCCTACGACAAGGTGCTGAAGTCGAAGATCGCCGACATGAAGAACATCGGAGGCCCGCAGGCCGGTTCAATCACCGCGGCGCAGTTCCTGCAGCGGTTCATCGACAAGACCCCCTGGGCGCATCTCGATATTGCGGGCGTCGCCTGGCAGGACGGCGAACACAAGGAGCTTGCGCCGTCATGGGCGACAGGCTGGGGCGTGCGCACCCTCAACCGACTCATCACCGACCATTACGAACGATAGGGATATTCGGAGTGTGCTTCGTCGCCCGAAAGCTCAGCGCAGAGGTTTCGCATAGAATGCAGAAAAAAATCTTACAATGAGGCAGCGGGACGGTGAGGAACAGTGAGGGAGGAATCGCGCGCGCTTTGCGCGCGCAACAAATCCATGACGCACGACTTCCTCGCGTCACCGCTATCTCACTGCCTCACCGCCTCATTTTTGCCTTCCTCCGTGTCCATCGCGCGTCCTCAGCGCCCTCTGCGCTAGGCCTTTTGGGCGCCGGGGCGTGCACCGGCCAATGACCGAGATCTGGTTCTACCATCTCGAGAAGCGCGCGTTGGAAGACGCGTTGCCCGAACTGCTCGAACGTACATTGGCGCGGGGTTGGCGGGCGCTGGTGCGCGTGGAATCCGCTGACCGGGCGCAGACGCTCGACTCGCTGTTATGGACCTATGACGAGGAAACGTTTCTTCCGCATGCGCAGGCCGGCGATGGCGACCCGGCCATGCAGCCGATCCTGATCACCGCCGAGCCCGGCAACCCGAACGGCGCCGATGTGCTGTTCTGCGTGGGCGGCACGACGCCCGAGGATTGGAACGCGAACGGCTTTTCACGCATAGTCGTCCTCTTCGACGGGCGCGACCATGCCGCGCTTTCCGGCGCGCGCACCGCCTGGAAAACCGTGAAGGAGCAGGGGCACGAGGCCACCTATTGGCGGCAGTCCTCACAGGGCAAATGGGAGAAGCAGGCCTAACGTGTTTCCCTTGTACGGCGCGGGAATCCTCACTCTTCTCGTCCAGCTCGGCTGCGCGGCGCACGTCGTACAGAGCGGCCGATCCTGGCTCTGGATCCTGCCGATCATGCTTTTGCCCTGGATCGGCTGCGCCGCCTACCTCCTGTTCGCGGTGGTGCCCGATGCGGTACGCGCCAACCGGCCGGCACGGCGCATGGCCGACGAGTTTGCGACCGTCGCGGAATCGGCCGCGAGCTACAGCCGCAAGAAACGCGACGTGGAGACGATCGGCTCCGCGCAATCGAAGCGGATCTTCGCCGAAGAATGCATCAAGCGTGGTCGCTACCAGGAGGCGGCGGACCTCTACGCCAGCGCGATGGAGGGTGCACTCGCCGAAGATCCGGCGCTTCTGCACGGCCTTGCCCGCGCCACCCTGCTTCTCGGCGACGGTGCCCGCTCGGAAGCCGCGTTCGAAAAGCTGAAGGAGATTTCGCCCGCCGATTTCACGCCCGGGGCGCGGCTCGGACTGGCGCGCGCGCTCGCGCTGCAGGGCAAGAACGCCGAAGCTTCCGCCGAGTACGAAGCACTGCTGCCCGTCTTTCCCGGCGAGGAGGCGCGAGCCCGCTATGCGCTGCTCCTGCAGACGATGGGCGAGGACGCGCGGGCGCAGAGACTCTATCGCGACGTTCTCGAATCCCAGAAGGACGCACCCCGCTACACTCGTCGCAGGGAGCGCGAATGGGTCGGAATCGCAAAGCAGAACCTGCGGCGATGATGCTCTCCGAACGTGAATCCGCATTCCTGCTGCGGCGTAAAATAGGCCATCTTGCCACCGCCGATGCCGGCGGAATACCGAGCGTGGTTCCGGTCTGCTTTGCCCTTGATGCCGATATGCTGTACACGGCGCTCGACGACAAGCCCAAGCGCACGCGTCGTCCGCGGCGCATCCGCGATCTCCAGGGAAATCCCAACGCGGCCTTCGTCACCGACCATTACGACGAGGACTGGTCCCGGCTCGGCTGGGTGATGATCCGCGGGCAGGCCGCCATTCTCGAAACCGGCGAAGGATTCGAGCGCGGCTGCGAATGTCTCAGGCAGCGCTACGCGCAATATACGACAATGACCCTGTGTCCCCTGATTGCCATCCGCATCCATGGGGTACGTTCCTGGGGCAATCTGGATGAGTGAGAAAACGGCTTCGGAGATTCGCGCCTGGCGCAGCGTCGAACGCGCGCGCTTGCTCGAATTGCGCCGGGAAATGCCGCTCGCCGTGCACCAGCAAGCGAACGAAAAAATCCAGAAGGATTTGCTCCAGCGGCTTCCGCCGGACAGCCACGAACTCATCGGATGCTATTGGCCGTTCCGCCGCGAATTCAACTGCGTTCCGTACATGCGCGAAGTGCTTGCGCGCGGCGGGCGTGCCGCGTTGCCGGTCGTGATCGGGCGGGGCAAGCCGCTCGAATTCCGCTGCTGGACAGAAAAGGCGGCAATGCAGCGTGGCGTCTGGGACATTCCGCATCCGGCCGCGGGCGAGCCGGTATTCCCCTCGGCGCTGGTCATTCCTCTCGTCGGCTTCGATGACGCGGGCTACCGGCTTGGATACGGTGCCGGTTATTACGACATGACGATCGCGCGCTTTGCGGTTCGGCCGTTGTGTGTCGCTGTAGGCTTCGAGTTCTCGCGGCTTTCGACCATCCATCCGCAACCGCACGACCAGCCCATGGACGTGATCATCACCGAAGCCGAGACCCGCAACATCTTCCGCAGCCAAGGCGGCTGGCGCAAAGACGACCGGATCGCTTAGTTTCCTGTATCCCCAACGAGGCTCCCATGAACGACATCGCACGCCCGACGCCCAAGACCGATTGGGAAATCGCGCAGGCCGCAAACTTGCTTCCCATCCGCGACGTTGCGGCAGAGCTCGGCATCCCCTGCGAGAGTCTTGAGCCCTTCGGCCACCACAAGGCGAAGATTTCGATGGATTTCGTGGAACGTTCATTCGCCGAGCGCCAGGATGGAAAGCTCATCCTGGTCACAGCCATCAACCCAACGCCGGCCGGCGAGGGGAAGACGACCACGACGGTTGGCCTTGGCGACGCACTGAACCGCAAAGGCAAGAAAACGGCCATCTGTCTGCGTGAGCCGAGCCTTGGGCCTTGCTTCGGCATGAAAGGCGGTGCGGCCGGCGGCGGCTATGCGCAGGTCGTGCCGATGGACGAACTGAATCTTCACTTTACCGGCGATTTCCATGCGATCGGCGTCGCCAACAACCTGCTGGCCGCGATGATCGACAATCACATCTATTGGGGCAATGCGCTCGACATAGACGCCCGCCGCGTCACGTGGCGGCGCTGTCTCGACATGAACGACCGCGCGCTTCGCTCGATCGTGTCGTCGCTCGGCGGGGTCTCGAACGGTTTTCCGCGCGAGGACGGATTCGACATCACTGTCGCCTCGGAGGTGATGGCGATCCTGTGCCTCTCGACCTCCATCCAGGATCTTGAGCGGCGCCTCGCCAACATCATCGTGGGTTCGACCCGCGGGCGTACACCCGTGCGCGCGAGCGATCTGAAGGCACAAGGGGCGATGACGGCCGTGCTGAAGGACGCGATCAAGCCAAACCTCGTACAGACACTCGAAAACAATCCTGTCTTCGTCCATGGCGGGCCCTTTGCCAATATTGCGCATGGCTGCAACTCGGTTCTTGCGACGAAGCTCGGGCTCAAGCTCGCCGATTACGTGGTGACCGAGGCGGGCTTCGGCGCCGATCTCGGAGCGGAAAAGTTCTTCGACATCAAGTGCCGCAAGGCCGGGTTGTCGCCGGCACTTGCGGTCGTGGTAGTGACCGTGCGCGCGCTCAAATATCACGGCGGCGTTTCGCGCAAGGAGTTGAACGCGGAGAACCTCGGTGCCGTGACCAAAGGGATGGTCAATCTCGAACGGCATCTGGACAATCTGAAGAAATTTGGCGTTCCGGCGGTCGTGGCGATCAATCACTTCGGAAGCGACACGCAATCGGAACTCGATGCCATCATCCAGGGTTGCCGCAAGCTTGGCACGACCGCGGTCGTCTGCCGCCATTGGGCAGAAGGAAGCGCCGGCACCGCCGATCTGGCGGAGGCAGTGATCGCGGCGGTCGAAAAAGGTGCCGCGAATTTCCACACGCTTTATCCGGATTCAATGAAGCCGTTGCAGAAGATCGAGACCATCGCGTTTCAGATCTA
>DATGGN010000070.1:0-11456 GCA_035308485.1 Rhizomicrobium sp. | reverse complement strand
TGCGGGCTATGTCGCCGACAGTTCGCCGGGTGCGCAAGAGATTACCGGTCAATCCATCACTCTGGCACCCGGGTGGTACTGGCTCGCCACAGGTTGCAGCGACACGCCGTCCCTGGAGGCGACCTCGTCAACAAACGGCATTTTCGGGTTCCTGGAAGGTTTGACAGCCCCAAATGGCACAGCGGAGCAGATGTCAATACCTTGGACGTACGCCCCCAACAATCTGCCTTTAACATTCGGAACGCCGTTTTACGTCGGGAATGCGCCGTCACCATCCATCTATGTTCGGTTATGATCCCTTTTTGAATCCGATCAGGGTGAAGGCAAGATCGGCTGCTGTACCGAAGCAAGCCGACAAGACGCCCCAGCCTTCGCAGGGTGTACCCCAACCTCCGCCCGGGTTTTTCCACGCAGCCTGACTAGCGTATACAGTGGTGTTCGTGGTCCAGTTCCATTCGCCGCAATTGATGAAGTCGCAATTTGCAACCACAGAAAGCCAATATGGCGTCCCTCCTGATCCGCCGCGCAACCGCACAACGGGCCTGCCGCGGGAATTGACCGGCAAGGTGCAGGCGAACGATCCTTCGTTGTCGGTACACGAGAGCGTGAAGCTGTCATCCCTGTGGTGCACGATTCGCCGCGGGTACGCGTCTCCAACCCAGAATGTCACGACCACGGAACTCGCCGGGCCGGTCCCGTCGACATACGCCCCCGTCACGTCCACTTCGGTAATTTGCCAGGTTTGGCCGGCCGGCACCCAGAAGTCGTCGGCACCGATCGCATCATACGAACTCATGGCCGAGGAAAAATTGTCGGAAACAACCCCCCGTCCGAAATTGCTGTTCTGGTTGTACAATACCACTGTCTGCTTAGGCGGCCATCGTGCGAGAGTATCCGCCCCGATCGTTTGGGCAGAACACAAAATCAGGGCGGTCGCAGCGGTCAGAAAAGCGGATATTTTCATCGAGGCCTCCCATTGCAGAGGGGGGATAGTGCCCGGGGAGGGCGCTCTTTGGCAAATAGGCGCGCAACCCTCCTGCCGCGCTTCGTCGCCGTCCTTATACGCGCTGGAGATGCGACGCATCCGTGTCCGTTGCATGCGTATCCGGCGCCATCGTGTCCGCGCCTCCGCCTTTGCCCTTCGCGGACGACTCGGCCGCGTGCCAGAGCGCCAGCCCGAGGAATCCGATCAGGAGGTCGCGGGCGCGCCAGACGAAGGAGAAGGCGAGCGCAATGGCCGGCGGCAAACCCACGATGCCGCAGACAAGAACGTACACGCCTTCCTGAACGCCGATGCCGGCCGGGATCATGAAGGCGAATATCCTGAGCGCGGCGCTGATGCAGTCGACGATCAGCGCGCTGCCCGGCGAGATGTGTACGCCCATCAGCCGGAAGGCGACCCAGGTCTCGACCGCGCCGATCGCCCATCGTCCGAAATGCAGCGCCATGTTGGCGGCGAGCGCGCGACGGGACAGATCGATCTTGTCGAGGTTGCGCTGGAAATCCCGGGCGGCGCCTGAGCCGCCGCCGGCGAAGCGGGAGACGAGCCTTTCGGCGGGCCTGCGCAGCCACGGCGCGACCCGCCCCCGCCAGATCCAGGCCGCAGCCAGCGTCGCGGAAATGGCGCATGCGCCGATGGCGAGAGGCCGGAACAGCCCGGAGGACGGCGCAATCACAGCCAGTGCGGCAAGACCAAGAGCGATATAGGGAAAAAGCGCCGCAAACTCCGCGACGAGGTCGGCAAACATGGAGAGGCCGCCGTACACGGCCGGTACGCCCGAGACGGAAAGCACGCGAACCCCGGCCGCGAATCCCCCGATCTGCGAAAATGGCAGCGCCGCGGCCACGGCATCGCGTACAAGGCGCGCCCGCACGAAGCCCGAAAGCGTCGCGCCCGGAAGGCGACGGCCGAAGTACCACCATGCGAGGCCCGCTGCCGCGATGACGGGCAGGTGAAAGGCGACAAGGATCAGCAGCCCGCCCGGTCCGAACGACACCAGCGCGTGCAGAAGCACCGGCCAGTTGGCGCGGAGCATGAGCAATGCAAGGAGCGCAACGCCGATGAGGAAGCCGGCATAGGCCGCCCGCTTCATGCCGCCAGCCTGTCCTGCTCGGGCGCCATGCCGAACGTTTCGACGTACGGCTCGAAGCGGGCGCGCAGTTCGTGCGCGTCGAGACCGAATCCTGCGAGATCCCTGCGGCGGCTGTGCGCCCGGCGCGGCTTCTCGCGCGCGAGCCACCGGGTCATGCGTTCCGTTCCTTCGCGCGTCAGCAAAAGCCCGCCATGGCTGTAGATGCGGCGAATGGCGTCCATCGGCTGGGCGATGACCGAGTGGTAGCTGAGATGCAACACGCCGCGGCGCGCGCAGTTGGCGACGAGGCGGTTCGCAATATCGGCGATCGCTTCGCTCACGTTGCGGCCGATCTCCTCGAGATCGACATGGCGCGAAAACGATCGCCGCAGCGCCTCGATCAGATTGAGCTGGGAGGTGAGCACGGGAAACGGATCGCGGTGCAGGAACACGAGCACGGCGTCGGGATAGGTCGCGCGAACGGCGTCGAGCGCAAACACATGATCCGGCGATTTCAGGAACCAGCGGCGGCCCGGCTGCTGCCGGTCCAGATGGCGCAGGAAACGCTTGTGAAATCTGTACGCATGGACGTGATCGTGCCGGCTGATCCAGGCCTGGTAGGACGGCAGGTGATAGGTGTTGTCGAAGCGCATGCTGTGGAACACATGCGCGGTGATGTCGGAACACTCCTGCGGCCCGTCGGCCGCCATGGGATGAAGGTCGGCGACGGCGGGGGCGATACGTTTGTACAGGCCGAGCTGAAGCGCCACGCGGGCCTTGCGCCAGTCGCCGAACGGCATGCGGCTGCGGGCCGGATAGGGATAGATCAGCTGCCAGCAGCGCGGCACGGCGTTGGCGCGATCCTGGGCGAGGAGGGTGTGCAGGAACGTCGAGCCGCTTCGCGGGAGCCCGGTGATGAAGATGGGGCGCTCGATCGGCCGCGCCGCGATGTCCGGCTCGCGCTCCTCGGCGGCATCAAGACGCAGGAGATTGACGAGACAGCGCGTCACGTCGAAACGCGCCGCCCGGGCGCCGAAACTGCTGAGCCGCGCTTCGCCGTTCAGCGCGGAAATGAGCTGGTGCAGGGGCTCGATGAACGACCAGTTGTGGAACGAGGTTCTTCCCTCGTTCTCCAGTGCGCGGGCGATGAGCGTCTCGGCGCAGAGAGAGCGGCGGCCGGCAGGATCGCTGTGTAAAGCAAGGTCCGGACCGACAATTGCGGGTTTCGCGATGGGGACACCTTGGGTCGACATGTGGCGGATCTACCTTAACTGAACGGGCGGGAAGGGGGACAGGCTCCGTTTCGTCACCGGGGAACTCCGCGGACCTGTCCTGAAAAACAGAGCGCCGGAAACAGCGTTTGGTTTCGCACGCTTTGGACTCAGTCCGGTGACAATCTCGGATCGCCCGCTCCGGCGCGGCCAAGCTCCAGCCAGGACGCCAGGGCGCGGGACGCGCGGGACGCGGCCACCGCCTCGTATCGCGCCACGTCTTCGGGCTCCATATATTCGCGCCACCTGCCGCTCCGGCCGCGATGGATGAACCCGTTCGCGCCACCGTCGAACGCCATCGTCAATTTCGGGAACAGTTCATTGCCGTGGTTTCGCATGAAGGCAAAACCCGCGGCTTCGACGAGCTGCGGCAAAAGAGTGTCGGGCGTGTCGATTTCCAGAAACGCGGAGATGCGGCGCATTTCCGCGGCGAGGTCTTTCTGCAGATCGTCATAGTGAACCAGCAGCAGGTTCGGGCGCCTGCGCTCGCGCCAGTACGTGGTCTCGAAGCCGAAAAAGGTCGGCTCGGCGGTGTCCGCCCCGTCCGGGGGCGCCGCTTCCAGCCTGTCCAGCCATTGTACAAGGTATTCTCCCGGGTCTTCGGGCGGGGGAGCCATGCGCTGCGACGACGGCATTGTGCCGCCGGCGGCGGCAAGCTGCCTCGCCTGTTCGACGACGCGGGCGCGCAGTTCCTGGCTCGCGGCCTTCATGTGGTTTTTCCATGACAGGCTTGCGTCGCGCCCGTCGCGTCCGACATGAATGTACTTGACCGTGTCCCAGAGCGGGAGTGCATCGAACGGCAGGTGGGATTTGATGTACCGGCGATGGGATTGCGCCGCGAGCGTCGCCAGGTCCTCTTCGACCGGATTGAAGATCGTCGAATCGAGCCAGGGCGAGATGTCGCCGAACGGCCGGACAGCGGGAGACTGGAACACCAGGAGATCGACGATCCGCTGCGTCCAGGTCGTTCCGCATTTGCTGAAGGTGCCGATAATGATGTCGCCGTCGCGCGGCTCGAACCTGTCCCAGCGGTGGCTGTCCAGAACGAGCGTCCGGACTTCGCGCGTCGGCGCGCGCAGCAATTGCGGCATACCCTTCCCCTGCCCGGGTTTCGTCGGCGGCGCCAAGCCGTTAAGAGGCACAAAACCCGCGCCTCGATCCGGCTGGATACGAATCAGGATAAACGTTGCAGCGGAGGTGGCAACCGGCCTCCTCCCGAAACAGGGACAGTTTATGGATGTCTCCGAAGCCATTGCCACGCGCCGAAGCGTGCGCGCGTTTCTCGACACCGCAGTGCCGGAAGCAGTGCTGCACCGGGTGATCGCGCGCGCGGCGCGGGCGCCATCCGGCGGCAACCTGCAGCCATGGCGGATCTATGTGCTGACAGGCGCACCGCTCACCGGACTGAAGGCGCGGATGCGCAAGCGGCTGGCGACGGACCCCTCACCCGATCCGTGCGAATACGCGATCTATCCCGAGAATCTCTGGGAACCCTACCGCACCCGGCGCTACCGGGTGGGCGAGATGATGTACGCCCTGCTGGGCATATCGCGCGAACAGCGTGAGGCGCGCATCGCGCGATTTCGCGCCAATTATGATTTCTTCGGCGCGCCGGTCGGCCTGTTCTGCTACATCGACAGGCGCATGGGCCCGCCCCAATGGTCGGACCTCGGCATGTACCTCCAGAACGTCATGCTGCTTCTGCGGGAGGAAGGACTCGATTCCTGTCCGCAGGAATCCTGGAGCACCTACAATCGCGTTGTCGCGGATGTCTTGTCGCCGCCGCCGGAGCTGATGCTTTTCTGCGGCATGGCGATCGGGTTCGCCGACGCAACCGCGCCGGTGAGCCGACTCAGCGCCGAGCGTATGGCACCGGATGAATTCGCGACATTTCTGGGATTCAACACCCCCTGAGATGCGGGACGCAAATCGCAGGGGGACGTTTCCTCCCCCGTGCGAGCAACGCGAGCATGGGGGAGGGGGACCGCAAGCGCGCCGCGCTCACGTGCGGAGTCGTAGCGCATCAAAAGCGCGCAAAGCGGTGGAAGGGGAAAGCATGAGATTCAGGCAGCGAAGTGCCAGTACATTCAAGGCCCTCCGCACCGAAACAGCGCAGTGGTGCTCCTAGAGAATTGTACGCGCGGCTTTCCCCTTCCACCACTTCGGCCGTTCCGGCCTCGTGGTCCCCCTCCCCCACCTCGCTTCGCTCGACGGGGGAGGAAACACTCAGCCCTAGATCAGATCGCGGAGCGTGACCGCCAGATCCTTCTGCTCGCTGCCGCGCCGGACGGTGAGCTTCACCACGGTGCCCGGCGCCTCGTCGCGCAGCCGCTTGCGGACCTCGTACAGCTTCAGCGACGACGCCGGCTTGCCGTCGACCGCGAGAACGACGTCGCCCGGCTTCAGCCCGGCCTGATCGGCCGGCGCGTCCTTCGTCACGTCGATCACCGAAAAGCCGTTCGAAGCCTGATTGATCCAGAGGCCCGCGCGGTCGAAGGTGTCGAGATCGTCGACCTGTCCGGTTGCGGGCTTGAGGTACATCGTCTGGTGCCCGTAATCGAGCGTGACGACATAGCGCTTCAGGATCGCGGCGCCGATATTCCCGGCGATGGAGGGATCGGCCATTGCGCCCACCTTGTCGGTCGAGACTTCGACCACCGGTTTCTGTACGGCCTCCGGACCGAGCGCCAGCGTTTGTCCGCGCAGCACGCGCGAGCGCGTCGGTCCGCCGACGCCCCATCCGGTCACCGCATCGACGGCGGTCGCGCCTTTGTACAGATCATGCGCGGCCGCGAAGGGCGCCGACAACGTAACCGACGAGCGCGAACCGGTGTCGATGGTGTAATTGCCGGGGATACCGCCGTACGTCGCCTGGATCTCGATCGTGTTGCCGTTGAATTTGAAGGGTATGGCGACGCCGGCATCCTTCGCGTCGAAAGCCGCCGGATCGATGAGGGTCAGGGTGCGTGCGCCGTAATCGAAACGCGTCACGAAGCGGCGGAACACCTGGAACCCGACCATGCCGGACATATCGAAGCCTTCGGCCGGTTCGAGCGCATCGAGCGGCGCGACGATGAACACCTGGTCTTTCACCGACGCCTTGCCGAGCTCGAGCTTCGCAAGTTTGGTGAGACCCATGTCCATGTGACCGGAGCCCGCGCCGCGCCCTTCGAGCTGTCCTTCGCTCTTGAGACCGAGGGCCGTCGCGGTGCGCGGCGTCAGGATGTTTTCGCCGCCGGTGTCGAAGATGAAGGTGAACGGACCCTTCCCGTCGGCCGACACCTCCGCGTAGATGTGGTTGTTGATGAGCTGGAACGGGAACGAGGTCTCGTGCGCGCCGCCGGCGATCGCATAATCGGCAATATGAATCCGCGGCGGCCCGTATTCGCCCTGCGGCAAGGTCGGCAGAAAGTACGCCTTGGTCAGCGTGACGGTCTGGTCGTATTTGGCGTCGCCATCGCTGATCAGGCCCTTGCCGGCAAATTCGACGCCGTCATGCGGCGCGTAGCCGGAGAACGTCGTGCTGACCGTCTGCGGGCCCTGCTGCTCGACGGTCCGGTAAAGCAGGTGCGTATGGGCGTCGAACCAGGCATCGAACTGTTTGCCGTCCCTGGGCGTAACGGTCAGGACGTTGTACGTCTGCCCGCCTTCCTGCTTTTCGCCGGCGTCCGCGATCGTCGCGCCGCCGCGGTCGTCGCGCCACCACAGATTGGCGCGGCGATAGGCCTCGTTCACGGCGAGCGCGCGCTGGTCCCCGCCGTCCTGAACGGTGATGGTGCCGGACTGGTCTTTTGCCCAGGCATGCGCGCCGTCGAACCCGTTCGCAAGCGCGGCCGGGCCGAGTTCGAGGTCGTCCGCCCACCAGCCCCGCCGAAGATCGGCGCGCGATTTGATGGTGCCCGTCAGGCCCTGGCCGGAATAGGCATATTCGGAAACGAGCGCCTGTTTGCCCGCCCACACCGGCCCGGCCGTGGCGTCCCTGTTGGCGTTGAGAACATCGGCGGGAGACGCAATCGCGGGAGCGGCGAAGACGGTGAGCAGCAGAGCTTGGGCGAAGAGGCGCATGGCGGTTCCTTTCGGTTCCCGCTCAGATACGCCGCTTCTGCTATTTGACCAATATGTGTCGCGCGCATGGCTGGACGCCGCAGGCCTCCGGCAGCGCAAGAAGCTTCCTGCTCCGCGAAATCGGCAAACGTCGGCGCGACAAAGCCGGCATGCTCGTTGCAACCTTCAACAGCAATATGCACGCGGAGCCGCGGAGCACAATACAAACCGTCGTGGCCCGCCGGAAGCGGGCCACCCGGTCTGTGCCGCACCGACGCGCGCGACGTCGCAAATCGGGCGATGTAGACAACACTCCCCCGGTCAAACCGGCGCATCGCCGCCACACGGCCATGACAGTTTTTTTGTGCGATGTTCTCCGCGGCTCCGCGTTTCCGCGTGAACCGTTTCCCGACGCAGAGATTCAATCTGCACAGATCATGTCTTAGCGCGTTGAAGCCTCCTGCTCTGCGGAGTCGGCAACGGAATACAGGCGGCGAGCGGGCTGCGCGCCAAATCCGGTCCCCGGTTCCTGCCTCGCGCCGCCAAGCCTGATCGGCGCCGATTCGCGCACGAACAGCATGGCGGCAAAGCCGATTGCGGCCGCGAACGTCCAGTACCAGGCGGGCGCGAGCGGATTGCCGGTGACGTCGAGCAGCCATTTGATCGTCACCTGGGTGGAACCGCCGAAGATGGCGATGGCGAAAGCGTACACCGTGGAAATGGCGCCGGCGCGCACCGATTGCGGCAGCGTCTCGGCGAGGACGACAATGATCGGCCCTCCGGCAACATTGAACAGAAACGCCAGCCAGCCGATCGCCGCGTAGAACGCGAAGGTCGTACGTTCCGTGCCGATGAGATGAAAGGCCGGCACTATGGACACCAGCATGATAAGGCCTGGCACCAGCATCACCGGGCGCCGGCCGAAGCGGTCGGAGAGGAGCCCGCTCGCGACATCCGCCGCAATCGACGAAACGCCGACCACGATGATGACGCCGAAAGCAATGCGCGCCTCCATGTGCAACGTCGTGAGCGCATAGGTCGTCATGTAGTCCGCTGTGTACGCCGCGACGGTGGTCGCCGCGAAGATCAGAAGACCGCACGCGACGAGCGGCAGCCAGGGCCCGATCGCCGATGAAGACCTGGCCGGTGCGATGCCGGGGGCGCGAACCGCGTCGCCTGCCGCGTGCAACGTCTCCGGCAGTCTGCGCCGGAGCGCAAGCCCGAACGGAACGATCGCGGCACCGGCCAGCATGGTAACGCGCCAGCCCCAATCCTGCATCTCTTGCGCCGTCAGGATGGCCGCGAGCGCGGTCGCGATGATGCCGGCAAGAAGTACAGCGATATCCTGCGACGCGGCCTGCATGGACGCGTAGAAACCGCGCCTGAGCGGGGGCGCCGCTTCCACCATGTAGGCGGTGGCCGGCCCCACATTGCCGCCGAGCGCAAATCCCTGCACCAGCCGGAACGCGATCACGAGGACGGGCGCGGCGATGCCGATCTGCGCGTAAGGCGGCGTGAGCGACAGCCCGACGATTCCCGCGCCCATCGCGGCGAAGGAGAAGATCATGGCGGGCTTGCGGCCCGCGCGGTCCGCCCACCGTCCGATCACGATGGCGCCGATCGGGCGCGTCAGGAATCCGACGCCGAATGTCGCGAGCGACAGCAGGAGCTTTGTGGATTCGTTATGCCCGGGGAAGAACGCCCGGCCGATATAGAGCGAGAAGAAGGAATAGGTGACGAAGTCGTAGAACTCGAGCGCGTTGCCGACCGAGACGGCGGCAACATGCTTCCAAGGCATTGGCGAGGAAATATCGCTGTCCATCCGCAACTCCGGGGCGTTCACGGCCGCCCGCAGGGAGGGACGCAAAAATCCCCTTCGCGCGCAAGCCCCGAATAAAACGCCCACCCGTCGCTGGATAGGACAGACTCACGGCTTCACGGAGAACACCACGCCGCAACCATTGCCCCCGTCACCCAGGCAGCCGCCCAGCAGAAATGTGCGTCCTCCCTGTTCAGTCGTTCCATAGATCGTTCCATTGATGTCGATCATCTGCGCCTGCGGGAACATGCCGTCGGTGCTAGTGAACTGATGCACGACATTTTCCGTCCCGGTTCGCGTTATCGAGAATATTACGCCGCTGCGATACTTGGCGCCCCCGTATTCGGCGGTTCCGAATAATGTGCCATTGACATCAAGCAGGCTCGCCTCCGGCACACCGCCATGCCTCCCATATCCAAATTTGTGCAATACCTGCTCGTGTCCGTCCATTGAGAGGGAAAACACGGTGCCCCCACCCCATTGACCACCACCACCAGAAGTGGTTCCGAAAAACTTGCCCTTGACATCAACCAGGCCGGCTCCGGCGGGCTCAGCACCATCGCGGCCACCTCTGAACGAGTACAGGACCTTCTCCTTCCCATCCGGTGTTACCGAAAACACCGTGCCGCAGCCCTTGGCGCCATCATAAGTGCAGCTTCCCGTGCCGCCAAACACGGTCGTACCGTACAGCTTGCCGTTTACGTATATCAGGCCACCCGATGGCCCGGCACCATGACCACCTCCGGTGAAATTGTACAGTATCGTCTTCGTTCCATCCGGAGCGATGGAGAACATTGTACCGCAGCCCGTTAGTCCCGCATAAATCGTGCAGTTTCCGGTGCCACCGAGCAACGTAGTACCGTAGGATGTGCCGTTGACATTGATCAAACTGTTCGGCTCATAGCCGTCGTCGTTATCCTTGAACGAGTAGACTACGCGCTCCCTTCCTTTCGTCGTGATGGAAAATATCGTCCCACAGCCGTCGCCGTCGTATGGGCAGCTTCCTGTTCCACCCGCAACAGTCGTCCCATAGAGTGTGCCATTGACGTCAATCAGGTTTCCGGAGGATGGGCCTATGCCATCCGTCCCGCCCTTGAAAGAATGAAGGGTCTTGTAAACGCCATCCGTGGTGATTGAGAACACCGTCCCACAGCCAGGTTCGGCCTTGTTGTTGCAACGCGTACTCACTCCTCCCTGCAAGGCCGTTCCATAGAGTGTGTTTTTAATGTTGATCAAGCCGTTCGGAAGAACGCCATCATCCCTTGTGAGGCCGAAGTTGTAGAGAACTTTGTAGCTCGCGGCCGGCGCGGCGGTGGCGTAAAGAAACATCGCGCATGCGGCCACGGCCGATGCAAACCGGAGCATGACGTTTGGTTTCATCTGTCGCCCCCAAGGGTCCTCACGCGAAATGCACGCGTACCGTTGTCCATGCCTGGACAGGTTTGCCGCCCGACATCGCCGGCTGAAATCGCCAGTTCGCTTCGACGAAGGCGAGTGCCACCTTGTCGAGAGCTGCGCTGCCCGTGCCTTTGACGAGGAACGCCTGTTCCACAAAGCCGTCCGGTTGAACAAGAAGGCGGAGCGTCACCACCGCCTTGGTGGCGTCCAGTCGCAGATCATCTGGCACTTCTGGTGCTTTGTTAATGTAATAGGGATCGGGCCGCGGCGGCAGGACCTGGCCTGCCATGCTGGTAGTCATCGACGGCGAATCGGGATCAGGCGCGATCTGGATCTCCGGCGGTGGAACCGGAGCATCCTTCGGCCGCAGCAATTTCAACTCATGTAACGGAGGCATGCTCGTTGGCGTCACTGACGGCTTCAGGACTGTCAGCTGAAGTGCCGGAATCGGCACGAAAACATGCGAAGGCCGGATGTTCGCGAATATCGCCCAGACGGCGATCAAATGTACGAACGCAACGAGCGTGACAGCTGCGGGCCTCTGACCGACTCTGCGCGCGACCAAGGTACCCAATCGATAAGCCGCGGCTTCAGCAGGCCCGACTGTGAGCTGCCCCGCCATCGCCGCGCCCACTCAGCCGCAGCCGTTGGGATTGCCGCACAGCTGCTGGTTTTCCTGCTGCTGCTCCTGCTGTTCCGGGTCCTGTGTTTCGGTGCCGTCAGGCGTCGTGTTGTCAGCAACCCTAGTTATTGTCGTGGACAGCTGCGGTTGTTTCGTCACGTCTGCGGCAGTATTCCAAATAGCGCTAGTACCCGGAATCAGAGCTGAGTGATACGTCGGTTTTTGAACTG
>DATGGN010000069.1:0-2494 GCA_035308485.1 Rhizomicrobium sp. | reverse complement strand
CGCACTCGCGGTTCCGGCCGCATGCTACATCTGGATTCTGATCTATGGAATCCTCACCGCGCGCGGGTTCGGCCTTAAACAATGAGTCGGTGAGACGGTGAGATGGCCGCCGCGCGGCAAATCTGCACGTCATAGATTTTGTTGCGCGCGCTCTGCGGGCGCGAGTTCGCTATTGATGGGGCACGCATCAATTTCTCTCACGGTACAGGTGCCTCACTGTCTCACTGTCTCATTGTGAATCCTTTTGTCCGCGTCTCCGCGTTTGGAGAAACGGTACGTTCCTATGAGATTGTCAGGCCAGACTGTGATCCAGCGCGAGGAGCGCAAACGTGGCGAGCCAGTGTTCGCCCATGTAATCTCCTGTGATATGCGGCATTGCGCTTTCGAGATGATCGCGGATTGCGCGATCGATCCGCTCTTTCACGTCGGGATCCATCACGCTGTCCAGAATGAGGCGCCAGCACCAGGCGCGTGAGAGATTGAGCCCGTCGAGATGGGCGATCTTGCCGTCGCTGCGGTCGCTCACGAACGCCGGTGCGAAAAGCGATGCCGGCTCGCCTGCGGAAAGCCGCGGCAAGAAGCGCATGAACCAGAATGCAAATGCCTCACGCCCCAACGCCGCCCGCATGCACGCGGCTTCGACGAGCGCGGAGGAGAGGAAATCGTCGCCGGACGGCTCCCAAGCCTGGCAATCCCTGTCGTTTGCGTACCAGCCACGCGCTTTTTCGCCGAGCAGGGAGCCGAAATAGACGTCTCCGGTGACGCGCGCGTAATCGAGCGCGAGCAGGAGCGCAAATGCCGTGTTCGCATGCACCCCCGCACGCACCGGATAGGTGGCGAGCGGGAGCCAGGTCTCAAATCTTCGTACAAAGGCTTCCGCGAACGGTTGCAACAGATCGCTCCAGCTCTTGCCCTCCAGGGTTTCGTGCTGCGCCAGTTCGCCCGAAAGCATGAGCGCCCATGCCCAGCCGTACGGGCGTTCGAAGCCGCGGGATTCGGGCCGCGCAAGATAGGCGACTTCCGCCGCGACGTTCGCGGCGGTGAGCCGTTCGTCGAACAGCAGCCGTATTTCTGTACGTTCGGGCAGGTCGGAAAAACGCCGGTAAAGGCGCGCCAGAAGCCAGTAACCATGGACGCAGGAGTGCCAGTCGAAACTGCCGAAGAAAATCGGATGGAGCGCGCGCGGGCTCTGCACATCGTGCGCGTCCGCCATGACATGGTCGAGCTTGTTCGGCCACTCGCGGCCGACATGGCCAAGGGCCGCCCGCGCGAAGCGCGACGCCACGTCGATGGTCAGTCTGGTCATGATCCATGCGCGTTGAAACGGAAGACAAGGACATACATCAGGAAAGTGTTGGCGAGCAAAAGCAGGAGCGCGGTCGGGATCTGCGCCCGGATGACGGCGTTGCGGTCGAGATCGAGAAGCGCCGCCGGTACGATGTTGAAGTTCGCGGCCATCGGCGTCATCAGCGTACCGCAAAAGCCCGAGAGCATGCCTATCGCGCTCATGATTGCGGGGCTGCCACCGAATTTGTGGACGACCAGCGGCAACCCGATGGCCGCCGTCATCACCGGGAACGCGGCGAAGGCGTTGCCCATGATGATCGTAAACAGCGCCATGCCCACGCAATAGACAGCGACCGCCACTACGGGCTGCGTCAATGGTATGGTGTCCGTCGCGAGTGTGCTCACGGCACGGCCGACGCCCGCGAGCGCGAACACGGCGCCCAGCGCGGCGAGAGTCTGCGGCAGGATTGCGGCCCAGCTGACGGTGTCCATCAGGCGGCGCCCTTCCTCGAGCGGCGCAAGAACGGGCGGACGCAGCCAGATCGCCGTTGCGGCCCACGCGATTGCGACGCCAATGGCGAGCGAAATCACCGTCGCCTGTTTCGGGTCGATGATCGGCTGGCCTGAAACAGTGATTTCCTTCGCGATCAGCGTGCCCGCAACTGCCGTTGCCGGGACGATGAGCGCGGGCAGGAACAGCGCATTTCCGCGGCGGCCTGCGCTTGCTACGCGCGACGCCCTGTCGGTGGTGTCACGATGGCCTCGCGCGAGGAGCCCGGAGCCGCCGAGAAGCAGGAGCGCAAGCGCAATGACACCGTTCGCCCTATCGCTCACATGCGAGCCCAGCAGAAACATCGCGGCGACAAGCGCCCAGAACACGCCATTCCAGATGCGGCCATCGCGTACGCGCAAAGCCGCATAGGCCGCGAAGACGAGGCCGGCAAAGGCGTAGGCGTATTCGAGCGTGATCATCGCAGGGCGGCCCTATCCGTTTTCGGCCGGCGTGGAGCGGCGACGGTCGAGCAGCAGAAGCCGCGTGCCGTGAATGAGGAGAGCGAGGACCGCGGTCGGAATCGCCCACAGCGAAACCTCGAACGGCTGTACAATAATGCCGCTCTGCTCGAGAAACGCCTTGATCAGCAGAATGGAGCTGACGGCGACGAAAATATCTTCGCCGAAGAATGCACCGACATTGTCCGCTGATGCG
>DATGGN010000068.1:0-3388 GCA_035308485.1 Rhizomicrobium sp. | reverse complement strand
GCGTCGATGGTGCGTCTGTTCCGTTCGCCAAGTTTTGCGCTATAAGCGCTCTATCACACGAACCAAAACGCTGGGCGCGTTTGGATTCCGGCATTACGCCGCAAGGGAGAATTGAGCGATGGGCAAGCTCGACGGAAAAGTAGCCGCCATCACCGGCGGTGGTCGCGGTATAGGCCGCGGCATCGCGAGGGCATTCGCCGCACAGGGATGCGCCGTAGTAGTCAACGATCTTGGGGTCACGGTCGCGGGGCAGAAAGAGACGCAATCACCCGCCGACGACGTGGTCAAGGAAATCAAAGGCGCAGGCGGCAACGCGGTCTCCAATCACATGGATATCGCCAGCGTCGAAGGCGGCGAGGGTCTCGTTA
The DNA here is from genome assembly GCA_035308485.1 of Rhizomicrobium sp. Taxonomy (GTDB): domain Bacteria; phylum Pseudomonadota; class Alphaproteobacteria; order Micropepsales; family Micropepsaceae; genus Rhizomicrobium. Next base: position 3,020 of record DATGGN010000068.1, on the reverse strand, counting down.
ATCAGGCGATCAAGGAATTCGGCAAGCTCGACATCCTGGTTAACGTCGCCGGCATCCTGCGCGACCGTATGATTTTCAACATGACGGAGCAGGAATGGGACGACGTGATCAGGGTGCACCTGAAGGGGCACTACTGCACCATCAAGCCGGCGTCGGCGCATATGCGCGAGCGCAAGTACGGCAGGATCATCAACTTCTCGTCAAACTCGGCGCTCGGCAGTCCCGGCCAACCAAACTACGCGGCGGCGAAAGCGGGAATTTTGGGGCTGACGTACTCGAGCGCGAACTCGCTGCACAAATATGGAATCACGGTGAATGCGATCATGCCGGGTGCGTCGACGCGCATGACCGACACGATTCCCGCGGGTCGGATGCCCGGTGCGACCGGAATCCCGCAGTCCGACAAGGTAGAGGGCACGCCGCGCGATCCTGCCAACGTCGCGCCGATCGTGGTTTTCCTCGCCAGCGACGACGCCGCAAACGTCACCGGCCAGTGCTTCGGCGCGTCGGGCTTCCGCATCATGCGCTATCGTCACATTGCGCCCGACAAGGTTCTCTACAACAACGGCCCGTGGAACGTCGACGAACTTTTCGAGCGCCTCAAGAACACCCTGCTGGTGGATCTAAGCCAGCCCCGCATGTAACGGAGCTGACCAAAACTAAACCTCTCGTTCCCCTTCCCACTATGGGAAGGGGTTAGGGGCTAGGTGCCCCCTCGGCTTGGCGGCGAGTGGTTCAATGTTGAAACTCGCATCGAGGAATTTGACGACGCGCGCCGCGTATCCTTTCGGATCTTCGAAAATCGCGTCGCCATGACCGCCCGCCGGCACCGTCCACATCTGCGCGTTGAAACCTGCGGCATCGAGTAGCGCCTTGCCGTCCGCGAGTGGCGTCATCTGGTCGTCGCGATCCTGAATGATTAACAACGAGCAGGCGCCGAGGTTGCCCGCGTCCGTCTCAGGCGAGATCTTGTCCAGTGGGCGCCCGAACCACAGCTGCGCTTCCCACATCACCGTTTTGACGAAGGCGGGATTCAGTCGCGTCATCGACGGGCTGCGCATGAAAAGCTGCTCGAGGTTCGCGTAAGAACTGTCGGCGACGATCGCGGTGAAGACGGGCTGCTGGGCCTGCGCCATGATCACACCGGCGGCGCCTTCCCCGATTCCGAGCGCGGCAATTTTATTAAAGCCGTCGTCAATTAGGGTGCGCGCAGTCGCCAGCGCGAATTTCCGCTTCAGCATCCCCCAGTTGATTCCATAACTCGGATCGTTGGAGCTGTAGGCCGCGACCACGGTATAGCCGGCGTCCAACAGAAACTTGGCGTACGGAATCATCGCCGTTTCCGGCGCGCCCGCCGCCGGCACAAACACCACCACTTCGCGTCGCTTCCCTGGAAAGTACCATCCGGTCACGCTGACCTGGTGATGGCGGAAGCCGTCCTCCTCGACCACGCCGCAGTCCAGGCGCTCCGGCTCGGCGCCCAGCGCGGTGTGAATGTCGGTCATCGAGCCGCGCTTGAACTGCGGAACATGCTGTCCGAAAACGTCCTGCCCTCCGCGCCGCAAAAACTCCGGGTACATCAACGATCGCGCGACGAAGAATGCTGCCCCCAGCCAGAGAATGATCGGAATGCTCAGCAGGATTGCGCCGGTGCCAAAAATGCGCCGCGGCTTACGCTTTGGCACCGCCGGCTGAGACTCGGAAGGATCACTCATCTGCTATGCTTGTGCACGATTACAGACACCACCGCAAGCGTTCGCAAAATTATTCGCGCCAGCGTCCGGCCTGTGAGAAAACCGATCCAGCTCGCCGACTCTTCGCGTAATCCGTGCTTGTGAGCGTTGCACTTGCCACTTATGCTGCGGGGCAGGGCGACGCTCATGGCTGATTGGGATCCTGAACTCTATAACCGCTTCCGTCGATATCGCGCGGAACCGGTCGCGCATATCCTGTCACGGCTCGAGCTTGGCGATGAGGAAAAAATTATCGATCTCGGATGCGGCTCCGGTGAGAATACGCTCGAACTGGCGCGACGCAGTCCTCGTGGATCGGCACTCGGTGTCGATGGATCCCCGGCGATGGTCGAAGCGGCGCGCAAGCTCCTCGACACCGAGCCCGCCGTTCTTAAGCGCCGCGTCTCTTTCGAGATGCTCAATGTTCCCGAGTTCCGCGCCGCCCGCGCTTACTCGCTGATTTTTTCGAACGCCACCTTTCAATGGATCCCCGATCATCCTGCGCTCTTCGCTGCGTGCTTCGAAGCGCTCCGACCCGGCGGAACGATCGTGGTGCAGATGCCGGCCAACGAAACCGAAACCGCGAAGATGGAAATCGGCAGGCTCGCGCGCGAGGCGCCCTGGAACACGATGCTCGGCGGTCGCGATCGCGCGTTCCATGAAGAGCCGCCGGAGTTCTACGCCGCGATGCTCGCCAAGCTCGGCTACGATCGAATCGACTGCTATTACCGCACGTTTCACCATCCGATGGATCGGCCGGCCGACGTCGTTCAATGGTATCGATCGACTGGGCTGCGGCCTTTCCTCGACGCGCTGCCTGATGATCGTCACGGCGAATTTCTCGAGCGTTTAACGACGCGGCTCAACGCGGCTTACGGCACCTTGGGGCCGATGACGTTCGACTTCAAGCGGCTTTTTATCTGGGGCCGCCGTCCCGGACCTTAAGATGGCTCGCGCGCGCAATCTTCCCGCGCTGGTCGTGCACGGCGGTGCCGGAAATGCGGGGCCCGGCGCCGAGCGGCCGGAGCGCCGCCGCGGGATGATGGCCGCGATACGACTCGGCGCCGGCATTCTGCGCGCCAAGGGCAGCGCGCTCGAGGCTGTCGTCGCGACGGTTGTCGCACTCGAGGATCATCCGCTGTTCAACGCAGGTTACGGCTCGCTGCTCAACTCCGAAGGCAACGTCGAGATGGACGCCTCCGTGATGTTCGCCGAGCCGGTTTTTTCAGACTCCGCACGTCGCGGCAAACGTTCTGATCGAAACCATTCACACGACGCAGACTACAC
>DATGGN010000067.1:0-11235 GCA_035308485.1 Rhizomicrobium sp. | reverse complement strand
GCTCGACCTTACCCACGCGAGTCTCGAGACAGGCTTTCTCGACTGGAAAAAGACCCCCGGCGCACCCTCAACCGCGCATGTGGTGACGCGGCTCGACGAGAGCGGCAGTTTGCGCTCGGCCGACTTGACGCTCGTGGGCCCGACCCTCTCGGCAAATGGCACGGCGACTTTCGTGGGCGGCGGTGCGCTCGAAAGCCTCGTTATGCCTTCCATACATGCCGGCCCATTGAACGACTTCGGCATGACCATCCGGAACCAGCCTGGTGGCGGCGGCCAGAGCATTGCCATCAATGGTCGCTCGCTCGACGGTTCCGGATTCGGACGCAGGGAAACCGGTACAAATGTCCAGAAGCCCGCTCAGCCGGGCGAGCCGTTTCATCTGGCCGTGAAGCTCGACAGGCTGGCACTGCGCGAGGGCGTGATGCTTGCGCCGTTTGCGCTTGACGCGAGCGGAGTCGGCAGGGCGCCGCAATCGCTGTCGTTGTCCGGAAATTTCGCCACAAATGAGACGCTGTCCGCAAACATTTCCGCGGCGGACGGCAAGAGGCGGCTCATCATCTCGACGCAGGACGCCGGTCTGCTCTTCAAGGGTCTCCTGGGATATACGAGCATGAAGGGCGGTCATCTCGACGCGCAGGCGAACATGCCCGCGGCCTCGGCCAGTCCCCAAAAAGGAGGCATTCCCGACTATGCGGGCGAGTTGACGATCAAGGATTGTACGATCCTCAATCAACCGTTCCTGGCACGGATTTTCAGCGCGGGTTCTCCAGGCGGGATGTTCAATCTGATGAATGGCGACGGGATCGCGCTCGATACGGTGCACATCCCGTTCCGCATCACGGGCGATATCATCGATATCCACGATGCGCGCGCCTCCGGCCCGTCGATCGGCATTACCGCCGACGGCTATATCGACCGGCAGGGTAATCAGATAGCGCTGCAGGGCGCCGTGGCGCCGATGTACGGAATCAACGGACTCCTGGGCGCCATTCCGATCATCGGCAACATCCTCACGTCGAAAAAGGGGGAGGGGATCGTGGGAATTACCTACTCGCTGCGGGGCAGCCTTGATCAGCCAACGTTGAGTACCAATCCCTTATCGGTGCTGACGCCGGGTATCCTGCGCCGCATTTTTGAAGGGACGCCCAGACCGCCCGCGAGTGCGGCGACCCCAACACAACCCGCGCAGCCGCAGCCGCAGCCCTCAACGCCGCCGGCACATTGAATTTCCCACACGCTGCTACGAGGCAGGTTTGATCAATGCGTGCTTTTTGCGGCCGATCGAGATCTTGAGAACGCCCTGCGCGGTGAGGTCGGACAGCGAGGCGCTTGCCTTCGGGTCCACCACGACCTTGTCGTTGAGGCGAACGCCGCCCGATTGAATAAGTCGGCGTGCTTCACCGGACGATGAAGTCAGTCCGGCAAGCTGCGCGAGATTGGCGACAAGAATGCCCCCCGCGAGTTGGTCGCGCGCGATTTCGACGGTCGGCAGATTGGTATCGAGTTCGCCGGTTTCGAAGGTCCGCCGCGCAGTCTCGGCAGCTTCTTCGGCCGCTTTGCGACCGTGACAGAGCGACGTTGCCTCGGTCGCCAGCACCTTCTTGGCCTCATTCAGTTCGCTGCCCTGCAGGGATTCGAGCCGGTGAACTTCGTCTTCGGGAAGGTCGGTGAAAAGGCGCAGAAAACGCCCAACATCGTCGTCTTCCGTATTCCGCCAATATTGCCAGTACTGATACGGCGAACACATTTCCGGATTGAGCCAGACAGCGCCTGCGGCCGTTTTGCCCATCTTGGCGCCGCTCGACGTGGTGATGAGCGGTCCGGTCAGGCCAAACAGTTCGGCGTTGTCGATGCGCCGCGCGAGATCAATGCCCGAAACGATGTTCCCCCATTGATCCGAGCCGCCGCATTGCAGGACGCAGCCGTAGCGGCGGTACAGTTCGAGAAAATCGTACGCCTGCAAGACCATGTAGTTGAATTCGAGAAATGTCAGCGGCTGCTCGCGCTCAAGCCGCATCTTGACACTGTCCATCGTCAGCATGCGGTTGACCGAGAAGTGCCGGCCGACATCGCGCAGGAACGGAACATATTCCAGCCTGTCGAGCCACTCGGCATTGTCGAGCATGATCGCGTCCGAGGCCCCGTCGCCGAAGGAAAGGAACGGCTCGAAATTCTTCAGGATCGCGCGCTTGTTCGCTTCGATCTGGTCCGGCGTCAGCAATTGGCGCGATTCTTCCTTGCCGGAGGGGTCGCCGACCTTCGTCGTACCGCCCCCCATCAGCACAATGGGTTTGTGCCCCGCCTGCTGGAGGCGCCGGAGCGTCATGATCTGTACCAGACTGCCGACATGCAGGCTCGGCGCCGTACAGTCGAAACCGATATAGCCGGCAATCCGGCCATCGCGCATGCGCCGATCGAGACCGGTCGGATTTGTGCAGTCGTAGTACTGTCCCCGCGACACCCAGGTCTTCAGGAAATCTGACTGGAATTGAGGTGCCGCTGCGGACACGGGCTCAGCGTCCTTCGCGCGGCGAACTCATCACCTTCGACGCGTAGGCTTCGACGGCCTCCAGAACGTCGGATTCGTGCCTGTCAAAGAAATGATTGGCACCTTCGATCTTGGTGTACGTGATCTTGATGCCCTTCTGGGCCGAGAGGCGATCCACGAGTTTCTGGACATCGGCCTCGGGAACCACCTGGTCCTTTGTCCCGTGCACCATCAAACCAGAAGCAGGGCAGGGGGCGAGGAAAGCGAAATCGTACATACTCGCCGGCGGCGCAATGGAAACGAAGCCGGTAATTTCGGGCCGGCGCATGAGAAGCTGCATGCCGATCCAGGCGCCGAAGGATATGCCCGCAACCCACACGAAGGAGGGGTTGGGATAAAGTGTGTTCATCCAGTCGAGCACGGCCGCCGCGTCCGACAACTCCCCGGCGCCGTTGTCGAACGTGCCCTGGCTGCGGCCCACGCCGCGAAAGTTGAAGCGGACCGAGGTACAGCCCAGCCGAAGGAACATATGATAAAGATCGTAGACCAGCGGGTTGTTCATCGTGCCGCCGAATTGCGGGTGCGCGTGAAGGACGAGCGCCATCGGCGCGTTCGGGATTTTCTGGCGCTGGTATCGGACCTCTATGCGGCCGGCGGGGCCTGGAAGGATGATGTCAGGCATGGGTCCGGCTCCACGCGCCCACCAGACTGGCACCGAACCCCAGCGGAATAGTCGGAATAGGCTGGCCACGGTTGTGGCTTGAGATTCCGGGAAAAATTGCCATCTCTCGGATGAACGCCGCCCTATAGTTGACCATTATACTGGGAAATGTTACCCGCCGGAAAAGCATGCACCGCGTTTTGCGGGGAGCCGTTTCTACACCGAAGCAGCCCCCAAAACGCAAGGAGAATGCGGCGGCGGGAGGAGTGAACCGTGAAGTTGAGCACCCGGGGCCGTTATGCGGTCATGGCGATGGCGGATCTGGCGAGCCGCGAGGGCAAGGCCGGACCCGTATCCTTGGGCGAGATTGCGGAAAGCCAGGAAATCTCGCTGTCTTATCTGGAGCAGCTGTTCGCCAAGCTGCGAAAGGGCGGATTGGTCGTCAGCGTGCGTGGGCCCGGTGGCGGTTATCGGCTGAGCCGTGCGGCAACCGAGTTGCGCGTGGCCGACATCATTCTTGCTGTCGACGAGCCGATCAGCACCATGCGCTGCCAGGCGGGAAGCCCCAAGGGTTGCACCGGCACGGCGGCGCGGTGCCTCACCCACGACCTCTGGGAAGAGCTGGGCCGACAGATCCACGTGTTCCTTTCCTCGGTGTCGCTGGCCGACGTGGTGGAGAAGCGGGTGTTGGGAACGGCGCGCCTCCGAACGACCCGCGAGACTCGCGAAGCTGCCTGAGAACATGACTTATCTCGACCATAACGCCACGTCGCCGCTCAGGCCCGAAGCCAGGGTCGCGATGCAGAACGCGTTCGGGCTTGCCGGGAATCCGTCGGCGATCCACGCCTCGGGCCGTGCCGCGCGCGCGGTGGTAGAGAACGCGCGCGAACAGGTTGCGGCGCTCGTAAATGCGAACGCGAACGACATCGTTTTCACCAGCGGCGGCAGTGAGGCCAATGCGCTCGCGCTGTGGGGAGCCGTACAGGGGGCCGCGGCTTCGGCTGCGCCGATCAAGCGTCTGGTGATCTCGGCGATCGAGCACGATTCGGTACTCAAGGTCACAGAGGCGATCGCCGAGCGGAGCGAACTTGAATGCGTCTTGATTCCCGCAAACGGCGACGGTGTCGTAGAAGTTGGTGAGCTGGAGAAGCACCTGAATTCGACAGGACGTGCCCTCGTTGCCGTGATGGCGGCCAACAACGAGACTGGCGTTGTGCAGCCGGTGGCTGCGGTAGCATCCCGCGTTCACAGCGCGAATGGATTTTTGCTGGTCGACGCCGTGCAGGCGTGCGGAAAAATGGCGATCAATTTTTCCGCGCTTGGCGCGGATTACATGACGCTGTCGGCGCACAAGTTCGGGGGGCCGCAGGGTGCTGGCGCGTTGGTGGTGAAGGCCTCTGCGCCGTTTGCAGCGCAAATTCCCGGAAATCAGGAGAAGGGTCGTCGCGGCGGCACCGAGAACGTGATCAGCATCGCCGGATTCGGAGCCGCCGCCGAATGTGTTGTGCAGGACGAGCCGTCGCAGACGGCGTGCTTGCGTGCGCGCTTCGAAAATGCGTTGCGCGCGCGTTTCCCGGACGTCGTCATCTTTGGTGAAGCGAGTCCCCGTATCCCCAATACGTCCAACTTTGCCGTTCCGGGCATTCCGGCAGAGACGGCGGTGATCGCGCTCGATCTTGACGGTGTAATGGTGAGCTCAGGCGCGGCATGCTCCTCGGGAAAGGTGCGGCAGTCGCATGTGCTGGAGGCGATGGGCGTGCCGGGCGCGCTTGCGTCCTGCGGGTTGCGTGTGAGTTTCGGCTGGAATTCGAATGCGTCCGACATCGATGCGGCGCTTGCCGGACTCGACAGGCTTGTTGCGCGCGTGCGCGAACGGAAGGCGGCGTAACGATGGCGGCCATCCAGGAAACCCGCGACCGCGTGGCTTCTCTCGGCGAGAAGTACAAATACGGCTTCGTCACCGATATCGAAATGGAGCGCGCCCCGCGCGGGCTCAACGAAGACGTGGTGCGTCTCATCTCCGCAAAGAAGGGCGAACCGGAGTGGATGCTTGAATGGCGCCTCGGCGCTTACCGGCGCTGGCGCGAGATGCGCGAGCCCGCCTGGGCGCGCGTCCACTATCCGAAGATCGATTACGAGTCCGCTTACTATTATGCCGCTCCGAAGCTTGCCGCGCAGCCGAAGAGTCTGGAGGAGGTCGATCCCAAGCTGCTGGAGACCTACGAGAAGCTCGGCATCCCGCTGCACGAACAGAAACTTCTCGCCGGCGTGGCCGTCGACGCCGTGTTCGATTCCGTTTCTGTTGCCACCACCTTCAAGGCGAAGCTTGCGGAAGCGGGCGTGATTTTCTGCCCGATTTCCGAAGCGATCCGCGACCACGGCGATCTGGTGCGCAAATATCTCGGTTCCGTGGTTCCGGTCACCGACAACTTCTTTGCTACCTTGAATTCGGCCGTGTTTTCCGATGGCTCGTTCGTCTACGTACCAAAGGGTGTACGCTGCCCGATGGAGCTCTCCACCTACTTCCGAATCAACGCCTCGGAAACCGGCCAGTTCGAGCGTACGCTCATCATCGCCGACGAGGGATCATATGTGAGTTATCTCGAAGGCTGCACAGCGCCCAAGCGGGACGAGAACCAGCTGCATGCTGCGGTGGTCGAACTCGTCGCGCTCGAAGGCGCCGCGATCAAATACTCGACTGTCCAGAACTGGTATCCGGGCGACGAAGAGGGCAGGGGCGGCATATACAATTTTGTGACCAAGCGAGGCGACTGCCGGGGACACCGTTCCAAAATCTCATGGACGCAAGTCGAGACCGGTTCGGCGATCACATGGAAGTATCCGAGTTGCATCCTGCGCGGGGATGACACCGTTGGTGAATTCTATTCCATCGCCATCGCCAATCATTTCCAGCAAGCCGACACCGGGACCAAGATGATCCATCTGGGCCGCAACACGCGCTCACGCATTATTTCCAAAGGCATCAGTGCCGGAAAAGCGCAGAACACCTATCGTGGCCTTGTAAGCGTCCACCCGCGCGCGGCAAACGCGCGCAACCACACCCAGTGCGACTCCCTTCTGATCGGCAAGGAGTGCGGCGCGCACACCGTCCCGTACATCGAAAGCCGCAACCCGTCGGCGCGCATCGAACACGAGGCGACGACATCGAAGATAGCCGACGACCAGCTCTTCTATTGCACGTCGCGCGGTATCGGCCAGGAAGAGGCGGTAGCATTGATCGTTAATGGTTTCTGCCGCGAAGTGCTGCAACAATTGCCGATGGAATTCGCCGTCGAGGCGCAGAAGCTCGTCGGCATCTCGCTCGAGGGGAGCGTGGGATGAGCATGCTTGAAATTCAGAACCTCCATGTTTCCGTCCAGGGACGGGAGATACTGAAAGGGATCAACCTTTCGATTGCGGCGGGCGAAATCCATGCCGTCATGGGGCCGAACGGTTCCGGCAAGTCCACGCTTTCCTATACGCTGGCCGGACGCGCCGGATACGAAGTCACGGCCGGTCGCATGATGTACAGGGGTGAAGACCTTTCGGCGCTTGCACCCGAAGAGCGTGCTGCGAAGGGCTTGTTCCTTGCGCTGCAATATCCGGTCGAAATTCCCGGCGTGACCACGATGAATTTCCTGAAGGCCGCGCTCAATGCCCAGCGTCGCGCACGTGGGGAGAAGGAATTCGACGCGATAAACGTGCTTCGTCTGGTGCGCGAGACAGCCGGGCAGCTCAAGGTGCCGGAGGAAATGCTGCGGCGTGCGCTCAACGTCGGTTTTTCGGGTGGCGAGAAGAAGCGACTCGAAATTTTGCAGATGGCGTTGTTCAAGCCGTTGCTTGCCGTGCTCGACGAAACCGATTCCGGCCTCGATATCGATGCCCTGAAGCTCGTCGCCGACGGGGTCAACGCATTGCGCGCGCCCGACCGGAGCATGCTTGTCATCACGCACTACCAGCGCCTCTTGAATCACATCGTGCCCGACCGGGTGCATGTGCTTGCCGATGGCCGCTTTGTCGCCGAAGGCGGCAAGGAACTCGCCCACGAGCTGGAGGCGAAGGGCTACGCCGGGCTCGTGAGGGACGCCGCATGAGCGTTGCCGCGGAAAATCCGTTTCCTATCGGTTTTGACGCCGAAGCCGCCGTTTCGGGCGTGGCGTGGGTCGATCGCCGGCGGGCCGACGCTTTGACGCGCTTTCGCGCCGGCGCAATACCGCATCGGCGCGTCGAGGAGTGGAAGTATTCCGACCTGCGAAACGCGCTGGAATCGCAGCGCGAACCCGCACAGCTTTTGAAAGCAACGGGCGATCCGTTTGCAGCAATTGAGGGAGCCCGGCTGTTTGTTACCGATGGCCGACTGCAGAATCCGGAAGGTTCGCTGCCCGACGGTCTTGAAGTTCTCGACCTCGGTCTGTTGCACGATGACGCGCCCGATTGGGTGAAAAACCATTTTGGGGAGATTCTGAAAGGCGGGCCGGTCGGGCAGGCATCGCTTGCGCTTATGCGCGGCGGTGTCGCGCTGAGGGTTACATCCGGGCTTGCGATGCCCGTTCATCTGCGCTTTGCGCAACACGAAAATACGGTTCATGCGCGTGCACTGGTTGTTATTGAAGAAGGCGCATCGCTTCACCTTCTGGAATCGCATGTGTCGGGCGGAGGGCTGACAAACATCGGCGTCGAACTCGTGCTCGCCCGGAGCGCCGGCCTTACGCATCTGCGCGTCGCGGACATGGCGCCCGAAGCGATTCACGTCGAGGAGGTTGGAGTACAGGTGGATCGTGACGCCAAATATCACGGGCATTTCTCACAAACGGGCGCAAAGCTGGCTCGGTTGGAACTGGCGATTGCGCTTGAGCAGGAGGGTGCCGAAGCGGATTTGGGCGGCGCTGCGATTCTCTCCGGCAGACGGCATTCGGACATCACCACGCATGTGATGCACAGAGCAGGGAAGACCGGGAGCAGGCAGCTCTTCAAATATGCGGTTGCCGATCACGCGCGCGCCGTTTATCAGGGCAAGATCACGGTCGCCAAAGGAGCGGACGGCTCGGACAGCCGGCAGACGGCAAAAGCGATCCTGCTCGGCGAACGTGCGGAAGCCGATCTGAAGCCGGAACTCGAAATCCTCGCCGACGACGTGAAATGCGCGCATGGCGCGGCAGTCGGCGATCTCGATGCCGACTCGCTCTTTTATCTTCGCGCCCGTGGCATTCCGGAGAGCGAAGCGCGCCGGCTGTTGTTGCGTGCCTTCCTCGAAGAAGCAGTCGCAAATATCGCCGGCGACGATGCTCGTGCAGCGATGTGGCGATTCATCGATCGTGGGCTGTCAGGTGAAGGGGAGACGCCGCAATGAGCATGCCTCTCCGCGCGAGTGCCCCTCAGCAATTCGACCCCCACGCGGTTCGGGGCGAGTTCGAGATCCTCTCGCGCCAGGTCTACGGGAAGCCGCTGGTCTATCTGGACAATGCGGCGTCGGCCCAGAAACCGCGCGCGGTCCTCCGGCAGATGAGCGACTTCGCCACGCGCGAATACGCCAACGTCCATCGCGGCGTGCATTACCTTTCTGCCAAGGCGACGGAGCGGTACGAAGCGGCGCGCGAAACGCTGAGGCGCTTCCTCAACGCGGCGCACGCGAGCGAAGTCGTTTTCACCAAGAGCGGCACGGAAGCAATCAACCTGGTCGCAGCCTCGTACCTCTCGCCGCGCATCGAAGCCGGGGACGAGATTGTCCTCACCGCGATGGAACATCACTCCAATATCGTGCCATGGCATTTCCTCCGGGAGCGCCAGGGAGCGGTCCTGAATTGGGTGGATGTGAAGGACGATGGCTCTCTCGACGCCGCGGCGGTAGAGGCGGCGATAGGCCCGCGCACGAAACTGGTTGCCGTTACGCACATGTCGAACGTGCTGGGCACCGTGACTCCCTTGAAGGAAATCGTGGCCTGCGCCCACGCAAAAGGAGTGCCCGTGCTCGCGGACGGCTGCCAGGGCGCAGTGCACGAAATCGTGGACGTGCAGGAACTTGACGTAGATTTCTACGCGCTCACCGGCCACAAGCTCTATGGCCCGACCGGAATCGGCGCGCTGTACGGCAGGCGCGCCCTTCTCAAGGCCATGCGGCCGTTCAATGGTGGGGGAGAGATGATCGCGGAGGTTTCGCGCGAACGCGTCACCTATGCGGAGCCGCCGGCGCGGTTCGAAGCCGGCACGCCGCCGATCATCGAGGCAGTCGGTCTCGCGGCGGCGCTCGACTGGCTTTCCTCATTCGATCGCGAAGCAATTGGAGCGCATGAGCGCGAGCTGCTGGCGCACGCGACGGAAGAGATCGGGGCGCTGAACTGGGTGCGCATCATCGGCTCGGCGCCCGGCAAAGGCGCCATTCTCTCCTTCGAGAGCGAGGGCATGCATGCGCATGACGTGGCGACGATCCTCGACCGCGAGGGCGTGGCTGTGCGCGCCGGTCATCACTGTGCGCAGCCGCTGATGGAAAGGTTCGGCGTGTCTTCCACCACGCGGGCGTCCTTCTCTCTGTACAATACGCACGAGGAAGTGGAGGCGCTCGTTCAGGCATTGCGCAAGGCGCGCGGGATTCTGGGTTGACGGTCATGGATGATTCGCTGCGCGAGCTTTATCAGGAGGTGATCCTCGATCACAGCCGCCATCCGCGCCATTTCGGTACGCTCGACAGCCCTACGCACAAAGGGCAGGGCTACAACCCGCTCTGCGGTGATCGTGTGACGGTTTATCTGCACGTGGACGGCGGTGGCCGTATCGAGGACGTTTCGTTCGAAGGCCGTGGCTGCGCCATCTCGCAGGCTTCGGCATCGCTGATGACGGAAATGATCAAGGGCCGTCGCGTTGCGGACGTGGAGCGGCTGATGGTAGGCTTTCTGCATCTGGTGAAGGGCGAGGACGCAAACGGACTTGCGACGGAGGATCGCGAACGGCTTGACGTGATGGCGGGTGTCTCCGCCTTTCCGATGCGCGTCAAATGCGCAACTCTCGCCTGGCACACGATGAGGTCGGCGCTGGAAGGCGGCGAGGCCGCAAGAACGGAATGAGCGCCGAACCTCTCAACCTTCATGAGGAAAGCACAGGGCTTTCGCCGGCGGAGCTGGAGGCCTTCACCGCGAAGCTTATCGCCGCGCTAAAGACAGTCTACGATCCCGAGATCCCGGTGGACATCTACGAACTGGGGCTTATTTACACGGTGGATGTGTCGAACAACATGGATGTGTCCGTGGATATGACGCTGACGGCGCCGGGGTGTCCGGTGGCGGGGGAAATGCCGGAGATGGTGAGGACCGCGCTTGAAGGCGTCGAGGGCATTGGCGAAGTGACCGTGCACATGGTCTTCGAACCGCCATGGACGCCCGAGAAGATGAGTGACGAAGCCAAACTCGAATTGAACATGTACTGAGCGTGGATGACATGAGTAGTGCACAGACACAGACGCGACCGCGCCGCGAGCGCCCGAAGGCTCTTCGCTTGAGCGATGCGGCGGCAATACGCCTGCGCGACATCATGGAGAAGGCAGAAGGCCGCTATGCCGGCGTGCGCGTCGGCGTGACCAACGGCGGCTGCGCCGGCATGAGCTACACCATGGAATATGCCGAGACGGCCGGTCCCCTCGACGAAGTGATCGACGAGAAGGGCGTGCGCCTTTTCATCGACCCAAAGGCCATCCTCTTCCTGCTCGGGACCGAGATGGATTTTGTTCGGGAAAAGCTCGCCGCCCGCTTCGTCTTCAACAATCCCAACCAGACCGCTGCCTGCGGCTGTGGCGAATCCTTCACGCTGGAAAAAGCGAAAGACACAGAATAGTCAAGCTCACGATAGCAGGCTCCCTGCGCGACTGGTCTGCCAGGTCCGAGACGGCTGCTAAGACAAGTGGCCCGTCATTGCGGGAATCCAATCCGCTTTGCATGAGAGGTGGAGATGCACGCCATAAAGTAAGCGGTGTTTTGGCACCACGGCACTGACGGCTTGATTTCAACGCGGTTCAGGCGGCGTGCGGGAGTTGATGGCGCGAAGCGGCCCATGTGCAGGGCAGAAGTTCGTCGAGACGATTGTTGGGCCAGAGGTTGAC
>DATGGN010000066.1:0-1881 GCA_035308485.1 Rhizomicrobium sp. | reverse complement strand
TTCCCTCTTCGTCATTCGAGCGCGGATCATAGTGCGCTGGCGTTCGAGTGCAAAGTTCTGAAAGGCTCCGAAGGCCTGCTTCTGTGGAAAAACCCTCCGATCTGTGGATAAAAGAAGCACAAGCGAAGGAGCGATCGTCGCGATGAAATGGCCTGCTGGTTTTGAACCTGACAACTCATCTGTCTATGCGCGCAACGAGATTGCGATTGCCGCCCCGCCTGAGCGCATCTGGCGATGGCTTATTCGGGCGGCCAAGTGGCCTGAGTGGTACAGCAATTCCGCCAACGTCAATTTTCTTCGAGGCGATCCGCCCGACCTTGCTCCTGACACCGAATTCAAGTGGAAGACTTTTGGCGCGACCGTCACCAGCCGCGTGATTACTTTCGAGCCGTCGCATGAACTTGGATGGGACGCGCGGGGCGTCCTGAGCGCCTATCACGGCTGGCTTATCGAACCCGACGGACGTGGCGGGTGTCGCGTCATCACCGAGGAATGCCAGAACGGACTCGTGCCGAAAATTGCGTGGTGGTACTTGCGCCCGATGCTCGAGCGCGGGCATCAGAACTGGCTCGAGAGCCTGAAACGCGTTGCCGAAGGCGGAGATCCGTCGTAGCAATCGCCGGGCGCCGCTAGTCGTCGGCCAGGATCACCTCGAAGGCCGCGCTGTTGTCGCGGATGATTCCCATCGACGTCAGAAATTGCGCCATCCGGAGCACCGGAATCGCGTACCAGTATTTGCGGTCGACCAGGCCGCGCACCTTTTCGCGTTCCTGCGTATCCGTGATCACCCGCACGTCGCCGTTGAAGACTTCGCTGCCGATCCGAAGCGAGATGGCGGGCCGCGCCTTCACGTTGCGCACCCAATTGCGATCGGCATTTGCGGAGACCAGGTACAGCCGGTCGCCGTCGACGAGGTACCAGATAGTCACGTCGTAGGGGCGGCCGCTTTTGCGTCCATAATGAGTCAGGCGCAGCGTTTGCCGGTCTCCGGCCCGGCGCAGCCGTTCGAAAGATTTCGATGCCATCGTGACGCACCTCGACTTCGACGTTTTTACGGCCGCGGCGCGATTGTGATTCCCGCGCCGGCTACTCGGTGACGGTTTCCATCACGCGGCCGCTCGCGCCGTCAACGATATTGACTTCGACCGGGGATGAAATGTCGTTGTCCTTCTTTGCGCTGTCGATGCCCGACTTGAGGTCGGTCAGGAACTTGGTTTTCGCGAACGGCGGCATTTCATCCATCGGGAAGTTATCCATCAGGACGCGGGCCTTGAGCTTGTCGGGCCACTGGACGGAGCCGACCTTCGGTCCCGCGATTGGCAGCCCCCTGACCATATCTTCGATGTCCGCGTGGAAGTCATCTTCCCCAGCGGCCGGCGCCGCCGCGGGCGCGTGCGATGCCTGCGCCGCCATCGCCGCTGCCGGCGAGGCCGCCGGCGAACTCTCAGCCGCTACCGCCGGGGCCGGCGTTCGAGATAATTTCGCCGCCGCCTGCGTCGAGGCCGCCGCAGCACTCTGCATCGCCGCGTTCACGGCCGGTGTACCGCCGAGCTTTGCGAGCAGCTCCTTGACCTGGCCGCGTGCGGTCTCGTCGGGCGCGAGCGCCAGCGCCTGCGTCAGTGCGGCCTCCCCGTCATCGCGTTTATTTTCCTGCGCGTACGCAATTCCCATGTTGTAGTAGGCTTGGAAAAATCCGGGCTTGGCCGCGATTGCCTTCTTGTACTGCACGACCGCCTGATCGGCGTTGCCGGTGTAGAGGTACATCGTGCCCAGGTCGGTGCGGACTTCGGGATCGTCCGGCTTCTTCTTCAGGTAATGCTCGTAGGCGGCGACCGCTTCGTCGTAGTGCTGCTTGTCGTAGTCGATATCGCCGATGCCGCG
>DATGGN010000065.1:0-2790 GCA_035308485.1 Rhizomicrobium sp. | reverse complement strand
GCGCGCTGTAAATCGGACCCTCACCTTCGATCTCTCCCATTCTGGGAGAGGGGAAGAACTTCAGGAAGGCGAGCACGGCTTTTTTAATCGAGAGGGCGGGCACGGCAGCCCGCCCCACTATCAAGGTGAGCGTTTCGCACTCGCGACGTATGCCTTAGCCTCGTGGAGTTCTTCCACCGTGGCCGAGCCGACGAATGCTGCTTTGATTGGATCGTCGACGAAATCGTCGTCCCTACGGGCGGCCGCGGCTAAGTACCATTTCAGAGCTTCGACGGGATCAGTTGGGACGCCTAATCCGCGAGAGTAGATGCGGCCAAGTTCGAGCTGTGCGCGAAATTCGGATTTTCCCACAGCCTTGTAGAGACGGATCGCCTCGGCCATGTTCTTTGGGAGCGCCAGTCCTTCGGCATGCATTCGCGCGAGATTGGCAACGGCTCGTGAAGTGCCAGCCAGTGACAGAAGCCGGAACGCTTCCTGGTAGTCGACATGAACGTCGACTCCGTACAGATAACAGAGGCCAAGAACGGATTGATCGACCCGGCTGCCGGACTCGGCTCCTCTGCACAGCTCTTCAATATTCACTTCAGCTCCGAAGGATCGTTAATCGCGTTCTGGCAATAGCCCCGCGCGGGTGACTTCGCGATGCTCGCTTTTATCTAGCGCCTCTGCGGCGCGTGAAAGTGGGAAGGTGGCGTCGCACATTTCTCGGTAGGGGAGGCGGTCGATGTTGGCGGCCAGGAAGTCCAGTGACTTTTTGAGATAGTGGGGCGGGTAGGTTGCTACGCCGATTATTTCCAAAGATTTGAAGGTGATGGTTGACGGGGGGAGTTGGACGGTCAGGCCTGATGAGATGTTGCCGACTTCGATTACGCGGCCGCCGGCGCGCACCATCTTTAGCGCCTCGCTGAAGGCCTCGGGGACGCCGGCTACCTCGAGCACCACGTCGGGCCATCCGGCGCATAGCTCGCGCACGCGTTTGTCGCGAGCTTCCGCGTCCTTGTATTCGCGTATATCGACCGTTTGGTCGGCGCCGAATCGGCGCGCCTCGCGCAAGCGCAAATCGACGCCGTCGACTGCGATCACGTGCGCGCCGCGCGCCTTCGCGATCGCCATCGCATGCAGCCCGAGTCCGCCCGCGCCGAGTACCACCAGCTTTTCGCCGTAAGCGAGCCGCGCGCGATCGAGACTCCAGAACACTTGTGACATCGCGCAATTCGCCGACGACGCGACCAGGTCGGGCACGTTGTCCGGCACGCGGTAGAAGTGCTGATCGGGCTTGACCACGTAGTGGGTAGCGAAGGTGGCGGTGAAATGAGGAGGCTCATCGGGATGCCGCGCGCCGACTACCTTCGCGGTGCACGCCGCATGATTGCCGCTGACGCAGTTCACGCATCGATTGCACACCGTGTAGTAGACCGGCGCGATTCGGTCGCCTTCCTTAACCGGCACTCCGGCCCAATCCGTGCGCACGCCCGCGCCGAGCGCCTCGATGCGCCCGCTCATCTCATGCCCCGGCATCACGCCGCGCCGTCCGAACTCGCCCTTCCACATATGCACTTCCGAGCCGCACACGTTGGTCTGCGTGACGGCCGCGACCAGGCCGCCAGCGGCGGGCGCGGGAACGTCGTACTCGTGGAATTCAATTTTGTGTGCGGTTGGGATGAACGCGATGCGACCTTTCATGGCATGTCCTCCGAGGCGCAAAAAATGATGATGGCCCCGGTTTCATCCCGGACGAAAAAAATGTCAAGCGCCCGAGTTTGGCTTACTGCGACGGAGGCGCGGGCAGTTTGAGGTTGCCGCCAAGCGAAAATCCGCGCATCGAAGTCGGCATTTCGGATTGCCCCTCGGTCTTATCAATCGACGACGGAGGCCTGTGCGGCGGTCCCGACGATTGCGCATTCGCTGAAGACGCCGCCGGCGATGAGGCGCTGCTCTGCTTGGCGAAAGTCGGGCGATGGGTCTTCTTGGCTTCGACCAGTACCTCGCGCAGCAAATTCGATTCCTGGATTCCATGCGACACGCAATCGACGTCGGTCGCCGGGTGCAACGGGACCTTGACCGACGAGTTGAACGTCGCGCGCACTTCGACCAGCGTCGCCTCGGTGCCGCGCGGCCGCACGAGGAAGTTGTACACCGACGACGAGTTCTGCTCCGGCTCCGCAGTGTATGAGCCCGCCACGCTCTTTATTTTTCCGCAATCGGCGTCATGCAGCGTAAAGCGCGGACCCACCGCTTCGATGATCCCGTTGGTCATATCCTGCGCCTGCACGTGGAACGAATTCTGGGTGATGACTCCATTGACCGCGTCCCATGCGAGATCGTACGGCAGCGGAATCACCACCTCCTGCTGCGCGTCAGGCGGCGGCTGCGTGACGGGAGGATAAAGGCACCCGGCAGCGCACAGCGCCGCGAGCAAACCCAAAATGGAAATTCTCACCGCAGGCATTCCTCGTTCATCCGAATCGATGGCGACAGCATGATAACAGAAGCGGGCGGAGTTGTTGCGAACGGGTGAAGGATAAGACAGAAGAAGATTCTATGCGAACGCTCATTACAGGCGCCACCGGACTCGTCGGAAAGCATCTCGTCGGGAAGCTCGAGGAGGTCGTCGTCCTGAGTCGTAACGCGGACGAAGCGCGGCGCCGGCTAGGCAAGGTCGATGCGCACGCTTGGAATCCGGAAGGTGGTCCGCCGCCGGCCGAGGCTCTTCGCGGCGTCGAGGTCGTCTTCAATCTTTTGGGCGAGCCGGTGTTCGAGGGGCGCTGGACGGACGAGAAGAAGCGCCGA
>DATGGN010000064.1:0-3451 GCA_035308485.1 Rhizomicrobium sp. | reverse complement strand
GGGGGCGGCTCGATCATAGTTACGAGCGATTGGGATTACGCCCGCGCGTTCGATCCCGGCCGCGTCGTGTGCCCGCCGGAAGATGGAGCGGACGAGTACGACTTCGCCTTCCTGAACGGCTGCGAGGTTGTCGTGCTTGTACCGGAGCGCGACGAGCCGCACGGACGCCGATTGCTTGCGCGCATCCGAGATGCAGGCGCGAAGCTCGCTGTGCTGTCGGTCAATCGGAGCATGGAGCCATGTTGACTCCATTCGACCGCAGTCAGTACCGGCCCGCGACGGTCGACGAGCTACATGCGCGGAAGCCGACGGATCAACTGGCGCGGCTCGCCGTCGCAAACGGCCATCTTGCGGAAACGGGCCGTATTGGGTCGCAGAGCGATTTGGCGGGGTTGCCGCTACTCGCATACCAACCGGGCCAGCAAAATGCGACAGCGACCGATTCCGGCCTATGCGTGCTTACGCTAGGCGAGCTTATGAGCCGTCAATTCCCTGAGCGAGAGCCGATCCTTGCACCGTGGTTGCTGACGCAGAGTCTTTCGATGATCCATGCGTGGCGCGGCATCGGGAAGACACATGTTGCACTAGGGATTGCGTATGCAGTGGCGACCGGTAGCAAGTACTTGACCTGGCAAGCGCAGAAGGCGCGTCGCGTCCTATATGTGGATGGTGAGATGCCCGGCGCCGCGCTGCGCGATCGACTTGCGGCGCTGATCGAAGCCGACGATCGAGACTTCGATCCGTCCAATCTACTAATCGTGACGCCTGACGCTCAGAACGGTGCGATGCCTGATCTTGCCACCCTGGAAGGACAAGGGCAGATCGAGCAGGCGGCCGCTGATGTCGACTTGATCATCCTCGACAACATTTCGACCCTATGTCGCAGTTGCGGACCGGAAAACGATGCGGAGAGCTGGCGGGCGCCGCAGGAATGGGCGCTGCGAATGCGCAGGGCCGGCAAAGCGGTCCTGTTTATCCATCACTCTGGCAAGGGAGGCGGTCAGCGCGGAAGCTCGAAGCGGGAAGACACGCTCGACGTGGTGATCAATCTCAAGCGACCCCCCGACTATTCGGCGGATGAAGGCGCCCGATTCGAGCTGCGATACGAGAAGTACCGCAACAGCTCTGGGAAAGACGATGCGAAGCCGATCGAAGCCAAGCTCGCCCATGATGTTCACGGCCGTGCCACGTGGACCTGGCGCAGCGTAGAGGAGACGACGTACGACCGCGTTGTTGCGCTCGCTACCGATGGCCTGAAGCCGGGCGAAATTGCCACGGAACTCGGCATCCACAAGAGCAATGTGAGCCGGCACCTGACCAAGGCGCGAGCGGACGGCAAGGTTAAGGGGGTGGGACGTGGCGACTAGTGTTGCGGAGTTGCGGTCCCTAATACACGCAACTCCGCAACAGACCGCGACGGATTGCAACGAGCGCGCAACACCCCAAAGCCCCGATGAGTGCCGACGCTCTATGAAGGGGCGTGAGTTGCGGGCGCAACTTCGCGCGCAACAGGCGCGCAACCGCGAGGCCACGAGTGGGGATCAGTTCGCGAGGGTGGAGTTGCGCTCGTCGCCGGATCGCTTTTCGCATCGGCAGGAGAGCGATCCCGACGCAGAACGCCGTCGCAACCAGGCGCTCGCGATTCTGGCTCGGCAGGATCAGCGTGTCGCCGTCGTGGCAGAGGCAGGCAACCCGGCACACGTCACGGTCGCTATCCGAGGCGTGGCGGTCGGCGAGCTGGAAGTCCCCGGCGAACGCTATGACGCTTTTGCCCTGCTCGCGTTAATGCAGCAATACGGACACGCCTAGAAGGGGCGACCATGGGACTACTGGACTATTTCACCAATCTGTTTCCAAAGCCGTCAGACGCGGACATCGCGAAGGCGCGCAGTGAATTCGAGCAACTGCAAAGCGCGCAGCCGAACTCTCTCCTAGGCGGACTCCTGAACCAGCCGAGCGACGCGCAATTGGCGCAGTGGCGGGCGCAGCGCGGCCTCACGCCTGCCGAGCCACCGTCGCCTATGGTAAGCATTGGCCGAGGCCTGACCGACCTTTGGGAGCCGGTTAAGCAGGCCTATTTGAACGCGACCGATCCGGCACAGGCGGCAGCGTACCGACAACAGCGCGCCGCGGATGAGGGGTTCTATCAGAGCGGTCTGCAATGGGCGAATCCACAACCGGACTACGTCCCGAGTCGGGACGACTTGTGGCGCTCGCAGGTGCATCAATTACCCTTGCTGCTCGGCGCCCTCCTGGGTGGGGGGGCTTCGATGGCGCTTCCCGAAGCAACGATGAGTTATGGCGGTACGCAAAATCTCCTCGACGCGCTGAACACGCTTCGTCAGCAGTCCGGCATCGGCGAGTAAACAAGATGAGTCTTACCGAAGCCAGGAGCGCAACCGAACTCGCCGCCCGCTACAAGCGAGAGGCGTACATCGAGCGCCACTGCAAGGCGGATACGCCGATCTCGGCCGCGTTGTCCGAGATTTGGGAGCGCGCTGCAACTGAAGTGCTGACGTTGCCCAATTCGCCGGACGTGGGAGCCGGGGGCGAAGTAGTACAGCGCAACTCGCTACCCGACGCGCACGTCGGCAAGGTCAGGCCGCGAAGCAAGGCATTCGCGATTCGCGACACGCTGACGCAAGGTGCGACCCGTGTTGCCGAGGACGCGAGCATCCAGCGCGCGGACCTGTTGCTACAGCCGAGCCTCGATGCGGTCGCAATGGGAATCGATGCTGCGGAGTCGATCGGAGCCGAGAACTCGCTAGAGAAGATGCTCGCGCATCAAATGGCAGTCGCGCACCAGGTGGCGATGACGTTCGCGGACAAGGCCTTGACGAGTTGTCAACAGCATCCCAAAGCGGGCGACTCAATAGATGCGACCCGCTACGCGAATACCGCTGCGCGTCTGATGAGCGCGTTTCAAGATGGATTGCTCGCCTTGGCGCGCATTCGCAGCGGCGGTAGTCAGACCGTTACCGTGCAGCATGTGACCGTCGCCCAAGGCGGTCAGGCGCTTATCGGCAACGTCGATACCGGGGGGTCCAAGCGCCGGGGCAGCAAATCAAAAAATGGCTAATCCCATGCGCAACGCACACGATGCCCCGCGCTGCGGTGCCCATGCCCGGACGACGGGCCATCCATGTCGCGGCCCCGCACTACGTGGCAAGCAACGCTGCCGAATGCATGGCGGCAACGCCGGTCGGAAGCCGATACATGGCCGCTACACGAAGGCAGCTATCGAGCGAGGGCGAGAAGTGCGGGAGATCATTCGAGCGGTGCGCGACATGATTGACGTTGCCTAAAGACGTTTTTGTCAATGTACGCCGGTTCCACCGATTAAACCGGCGAATGCACAATCGCCTGTTTCCTGCGCGGAGATGGCACCACTCATCCCGAAGATGGTCCACTGCAACCCCGTGATCGAGAAGCTACCTTTCGTACCTTCCGA
>DATGGN010000063.1:0-38609 GCA_035308485.1 Rhizomicrobium sp. | reverse complement strand
CGGCGAACTGTCTAAAGAACTGTCCGGTCACCCCGCCAACGAACGCGGCCGGCACAAACACCGCGGATAGCACGAGGGCGATGGCAATGACCGGCCCGGTCACCTCGTCCATCGCCCGGCGAGCGGCCTCCTTCGGCTCCTCGCCGTGTTCCAGATGGCGTTCGACGTTTTCAACGACAACGATCGCGTCGTCGACCACGATGCCGATGGCCAGCACCAGCCCGAACAACGACAGGGCATTGATCGAGAAGCCGAACATGTACATGAAGGCGAAGGTGCCGATGATGGAAATCGGCACCGCGAGCAGCGGAATGATCGACGCCCGCCAGGTCTGCAGGAACAGGATGACCACCAGCACGACGAGGAGGACCGCCTCGAGAAGCGTGTGAACCACCGCCCGGATCGAATCCCTGACGAACACCGTCGGGTCATAGACGATGCTGTAGTCGAGGCCCTGCGGAAAGTTCTGTTTCAGTTCCTCCATGGTCGCGCGGACCTGATTGGAGATCTGGATTGCGTTCGACCCCGGTGACTGGAAGATCGGGATGGCGACCGCCTGCTTGTTGTCGAGCAGGGAGCGCAGACCGTATTCCGAGGCGCCGATCTCGACGCGCGCCACGTCGCCGAGTCGCGTGACCACGCCCTTGTCCCGCTTGATGACGATGTTGGTGAATTCTTCCGGGGTGGCGAGCCGGCCCTGCACATTGATGGGAAGCTGCAACTCGCCGGTTTTGCTGTAGGGCGGTCCGTTGATGACGCCGGCCGCAACTTGCGCATTCTGCTGGCGGACGGCATTGACGACGTCATCCGCGGTCATGTTGCGCTCGGCGATCTTTTCCGGATTGAGCCAGATGCGCATCGCATAATCGCCGGAGCCGTAGAGCTGTACGCTGCCCACGCCCTCGATCTTGGCGAGGCGGTCCTTGACGTTCAGCACCGCGTAGTTGCGCAGATAAAGCATGTCGTAGCGTCCGTCGGGCGACAGCAAATGGACGACCATGGTGAGATCGGGGGAGCTTTTCGTCGTCGTGACGCCCAGCGACTGGGTCACCTGCGGCAGGCGCGGCAGCGCCTGGTTCACCCGATTCTGGACGAGCTGCTGGGCGAGATCGGGATTGGTGCCGATCTTGAAGGTCACGGTGAGCGTCAGGGTGCCGTCGGACGCGGCCTGCGACGACATGTACAGCATGTTCTCGACGCCGTTGATCTGTTCTTCGAGCGGCGTCGCCACCGTCTGGGCGATCACGTTCGGATTGGCGCCGGGGAATTGCGCCTTCACCACAATCGACGGCGGTACCACCTCGGGATATTCCGAGATGGGAAGCCGGGTCACGGCGATCAGCCCGGCAATGAAGATCAGGGCCGATATGACGGCTGCAAAAATCGGGCGATCGATGAAGAATTTGGACAAACTCATGACGTCCGTCCCGAAGGACGCTCCCTCAAATGCGGTTTGGAGATCAGTCCGTCAGCGGGAAGCCAGATCGTGGGCGTCGGGCACAGGATCGACCAGCGCGCCGGGCTGAACCTTCTGCAGGCCGCTGACGATGATGCGGTCGCCGTCGCTGAGGCCCTGCGTGACGACGCGTTCGCTGCCGACGTCTTCTCCCAGCGCGACCGCGCGATAATCCGCGTGGTTGCCGCGATCCACAACGAATACGTAGCGCTTGCTCTGATCGTTGCCCAGAGCCGCTTCGGGCACGAGGATCGCATCGACGTTCCGCGCGCTCGCAAGCCGTACGGAAACGAACATGCCAGGCACCAGCGCGCCGTCCGCATTGGCGAAGCGGGCGCGCGCACGGATCGTACCGGTGCCGGTGCTGATGCTGTTGTCGAAGCTTTCGATCCGGCCGTCATACACATGGCCGCTGTCGCCGGGGATCGTCAGCGCGACCGGGATGTCCTTTTCCCCGGCGACGGTCGTCGCATGGGCGCGCACGGTTTCCAGATAGGTCTGCTCATCCACGTCGAAATCGGCATAGATGCCGTCGCTGGAAACGATCGATGTCAGGAGCGGCGCGTTCGCCCCGCTCTGTACGACGTTGCCGACCGTCAGCTCCGCGCGGCTTACGCGCCCGTCGATGGGCGCCTTGACGTAGGCGTGGTCGAGATCGACCGTGGCGGTTGCGAGTTCCGCTTCCGCCGCCTTGATGGATGCGTCCGCGACGCTCTCCGCATTGACGCGCTGATCATAATAGGCGCGCGAGATCGCCTGGGCGGCAATGAGGGCCGTGGCGCGGGCAAGATCGGTATGGGCGAAGCGCGCGTTCGAGCGTGCGGTAACGAGATCAGCGTTCGCCTTGTCGACGGCCGCTTCGTAGGGGCGCGGGTCGATGACGAAGAGAACGTCACCCTTCTTCACCTGCTGTCCGTTCCGAAAACGGATCTCGGTGATGCGGCCGTTCACTTCCGGGCGGATCAGGGCGGAATCGACCGCCGTCATGCGGCCCGAAAACTCGGACCAGATGCGCACGGGCTTCGCGTGCACGACCGCAACGCCTACCTGGACTGCAACCGGAGCGGCAACGACGGGTTTGGTGTGGGCATTCGCGTCCCAGACGATCAGGCCCAGTCCGCCGAGGAGAAAAAATGCTGCCCCAGCCAGGAACGCGCGGTTCCTGAGTGTCTTTAAGGCTCCAACGGGATGAGCGCCGGCTTCGAAACGCTCGGTCTTGGTCAGGTCTGCGATGCGCGACATCGTTTGGCCTCCTGTTCTGTATCGAACGCTACAGATATGGAGGCTGGAAGTCACCCGTCAAGGGCATTATGTATCATGCGCTACAATAATCAGGGAAGCGCAGTGAAGACAGGTCGGCCCCGCAGTTTTTGCACAGACACCGTGCTTGACCGGGCCATGACCGTGTTCTGGCGCAAGGGTTACGAAGGCGCGTCGCTTTCCGAACTCACCGGGGCGATGGGCATCAATCCCCCGAGCCTCTATGCCGCCTTCGGCAGCAAGGAAGGCCTTTTTCGGGCGGTCATCGAGCGCTATGACGCGCGCCGGCAGGCGTTGATGGACCGCGTGCTCGCAGCCCCCGATTCGCGCGCGGTCGCGCGGCAGTTCCTCGAAGGGGTTGCGGATTTCTCCGCCGACACCGAAGGCCGCAGTCCGCCGGGATGTCTTTTGGTGCAGAGCGGACTCTCGTGTTCCGACGCCGACATTCCGCAAGTGCTGGCCGAACATCGCGCCGAGAAGGAACGCGCTTTGCGCGAGCGTTTCGAGCGTGACAAGAAGGCGGGCAGACTCCCGAAGAACGCCAATCCCGCGACGCTTGCGAGTTATCTGACGACGGTGGCAAACGGCATGTGCGTCCAGGCCTCTGCCGGCGCAACCGCGAAGCAATTGCACGACATTGTCGAAGTTGCACTTGCCGCGTGGCCGACGTCCACGAGGCCGGTCAGGTCCGCGGCCCGTGCGGCGAGTATCCGGCGCAGAGCGTAATCATGGCCCTTCAGGTCTGATAAGGCTCGATAGGGAAGAATCCCGATGACCGCTGCTGTCGAAATCGCATGACGGCAAGACCGGGTTGGTGGGCGCGTACTGACGGGCGATCATGACGTCTCAGCCAGAGTTTGCTTTGTAAACCGGTCGAAAAGCCAGCGTGCCGCCGGGCCGACCGGGTTGTCGGCCGCACGCGCGATGACGACCGCAATTCGCCACACCTGTTCGACATTGCCCCAACCTTGCGGGCTAAGCACAACCAGCCGGCCCGCCGCCACATCGTCATCTATGCGCGAGCGCGGCGAGACTCCCCAGCCGGCACCGGAAACCAGCAGGGCCCGCTGCAATTCGAAATCCATCACATGCCAGATATTGACGACGTCCATGCCGAAACCGCGCATGACGTTCAAATCCTCAGGCGCGATCGTTGTGTACGTCACGACCTGGCGGTGATCGCGCAAAAGCGAGGCGGGAAACCTGCCGCCGCGCAACTTCGCGAGCGGGTGATCTGGCGCCGCCGCGACCACCATTTCGATCTCGCCGCACAGGCTTCGCTCAAGACCGGGCACGGAAGAAGCAATCTCGGGCATCAGCGCCAAGTCCACTGCGTGATCGCGGAGCGCATGCATGGCCGTGTCCTTGGCTTCCACTCGCACATGGAGGAGCACCGAAGGAAAATTTGCCTCGAAATCGGAGAGCAGATCCGCGAGCAGCTGCGGCGATGCGTACGGATGCACCGCGAGCTTGAGTTCGTGCTCGAGCCCCATCGTTATTTGCCGAGCGTGCAATCGGTATTGCCCGAGCTCCGCAAGGATGCGCTGGGCGCGCGGTAGAAGCGCAGTACCCGCTTCCGTCAGCACCGGCCGATAGGAAGAGCGATCGAACAGTTCGACGCCGCTTTGATCTTCCAGCTTCTTGATGGCGTAGGTGATCGCCGACTGCGCGCGATTCATGCGGCGGGCTGCGGCGGCGAAGCTTCCTTCTTCAACCACAGCCGCGAACACCGCGAACTGGTCGATCGTCAAGGCGTCCATGTCGTTCAGATTATCCGAATGACATTGTCAAAACTATCCCTGTTTTTCTGGAGGATCGGCGGCCCTATCTCGCGGGAAGGGAGAGAGACCCGGTCCAATGGCAACCAAGTCCCCAAGAGATGTCTCCGCCTTCTGCAAGCCTCCAACCGGCGGAGACGCAATGACCGCGGGCGGACGCCAGCGGCCCCGCAGCCGGCGCGCTTCTCACTCTCTCCCGCGCGCCGGCTGCGCCCTTCCCGTCGGCAACTACCGTGGAGAGCCCGCCCATGACCGTACATCACCGCAATTTTGAAACCGCGGCCGACCTGCGCGACGATGCTCCCACACGCGTCAGGATGGAGCAGCCCAAACCGGACGCGCATAGGCAGGCAGGCGCTGCTCCGGACGCGAAAGAGTCCGACGAAAGCGAACTCGAGGGAACGCAAAAAACGCAGGGCCGGCGGTGGGTCCGCCCTGCCCTATTCGCGCTGGTGCCGATGGCGCTCGCCGGAGGCGTGTACATGTACGCGACCGGCGGTCGCTACATGTCGACCGACGATGCCTATGTGAATGCACGCCAGGTCGGCATCTCGACCGACGTTGCCGGAATTGTCGCCGACGTCGATGTCGCGAACAACAAATACGTTCGGGCGCGCCAGGTCCTCTACCGCCTCGATCCGAAGCAGTTCCAGATCGCGGTCGACAATGCCCGGGGCAATCTCCTGAACATCGCGCTCAGCCTTCAATCGATGAAGGCTGACTACAGCCAGTTGCTCGCAGAATCGGCAGCGCAGCAATCCCAGGTCGAACTCGATGAAGCCAATTACAGGCGCGACTCCGCGCTGCTCAACTTCGGCGCCATTGCAAAGGCGGTGGTCGATCAGGCGCAATTCACGCTGGCGACCGACCAGAGCAAGCTGACCGCCTTCCGCCAGCAGGCCGCGGCGCAGCTCGTCAGGCTCGGCGGCAGCCCGGACAAATCCGTCAAGGCGCTGCCGGAATATCAGCAGGCGGAAGCGCAGCTTCGCGAAGCCGAGCGCGAACTGGACCACACGGTCGTGCGCGCCCCTTTCTCCGGCACGGTCACCAACGTGCCCAGCATTGCACCAGGCAAGTATCTCGCCGCTTCGACAGTTGCCTTCTTTCTCGTCGATACCGACCACCTGTGGATCGATGCGACGCCGAAGGAAACCGAACTGACCCATGTGCGCCCGGGCCAGAAAGCGTCGATCACGGTCGATACCTATCCGGGACAGACATGGCGCGGCGTGGTCGAAAGCATCAGCCCGGCAGCAGCGCAGCAGTTTTCGCTGCTGCCGCCGCAGAATACGAGCGGCAACTGGGTCAAGGTTGTGCAGCGGGTGCCCCTGCGCGTCGCCGTGGATCCCCGTAGTGACGACTCTGCTCCGCTGCGCGCCGGGATGAGTGTCGAGGTCAGGATCGACACGGGGCATGCCAGAGGCCTGCCGTTCTTTTGAGATGCGCGAGACGGCGCGGAGCCGGCGACCATGTCCGATGCTCACATGAACCGCGGCGCAATCACGGCCTGCGTAGCACTCGCGACCCTCATGCAGGCGCTCGACACCACGATCGCCAACGTGGCACTGCCCTACATCCAGGGCACGGTGTCGGCGAGTCAGGACCAAATCGAATGGGTTCTGACGTCGTACATAACGGCGGCAGCGATCATGACGCCACCGACCGGCTTTCTCGCCGCGCGATTCGGTCTCAAGCGGCTCTTCCTCATATCGATCGCCGGTTTCACCGTCGCCTCCATGCTCTGCGGCATTGCCAATTCGGTGGTGGAGATCGTGCTCTTTCGTCTTCTGCAGGGCGCCTTCGGCGCCGCGCTTGTTCCGCTGTCGCAGTCCATTCTCGTAGCCATCAATCCGCCGGAGAGGCAGGGCCGCGCCATGGCGCTATGGGGCGTCGCCGTGATGGCGGGTCCGATTCTCGGTCCTGTGATCGGCGGCTGGTTGACCGAAAATTATACGTGGCGGTACATTTTTTATATCAACGTGCCGATAGGCGCTTTGACCTTCATCGGTCTGCGTATGTTTCTTCGCGAAGCGCCGCCGCAAGCAGGTCAGAAGCTCGACTGGCTCGGCTTTGGACTGCTGAGTCTCGCGATCGGCGCCGGCCAGGTCATGCTCGACAGGGGCGAGGAGAAGGACTGGTTCGGTTCCGGCGAAATCGTCATCGAAGCCATTGTCGCCTGCTGCGCCCTTTATCTCTTTCTCGCCCATATCTTTACCGCCAAACGGCCGTTTGTACGGCCGCAGCTGTTTCGCGACCGGAATTTCACCGCCGGCACGCTTCTCGTGTTCATCGTCGGTCTGACCTACTACGCCTCGCTCGCGTTGCAGCCGCCCTACCTGCAAAATCTCATGAACTATCCCGTGGTCACCGTCGGCCTCGTCCTGGCGCCACGCGGAATCGGCACCATGACCTCGATGATCGTGGTCGGGAGGCTGATGGGGCGCGTCGACACGCGCCTGCTGCTCGCCCTTGGTCTCGGCATTACCGGCTGGACATTTTACCGGTTGACCGGCTGGACGCCGGACGTTTCGCAGGCGGAGATCGTCTGGGTCGGCGTCATCCAGGGCGTTGGGCTTGGCCTGCTCTTTGTGCCGCTGAGCGCGGTGGCACTGGCAACCCTTTCGCCGGAGCGCCGGACCGAAGGCGCTGGCTTGTACAATCTCGCGCGCAACGTCGGCTCGAGCGTCGGCATCTCGGTCGTGAACGCACTCCTCGCGACCAACACGCAGATCAATCATGCGGACATCGCCGTGAATGTGAACGCCGTCAACCGGATGTTCGAGAACACGGCGATCGACCAGTTCTGGAATCCGCTTACCGCCGCAGGTCGTGCGGCGCTCGACTCCGTCGTCACCAATCAGGCGCAGATCATCGCCTATATCGACGACTACAAGCTCCTGATGATCGCAACGTTCGCAGTCTGCCCGCTTGTCCTTCTGTTCAAGCGTCCAAAACCATCCGGCGGCAGACAGCAAGCGATGGCGTTCGAATGAGCCGGCATACGCATCGGAATAGTGGCCACGCAATCGTGATCGCGACGCCCGATCCTGTTTCTCGCGTTCAGCACCATGACGTTTCCTGTTCCTCCAGTACGGTGACCATGTCCGCAACGTCCGATCTGCCTGGCCTCGTCGAGACTGTCGCGGCCGCGCTGCGCAAGCAATGGGACAGACAATTGCGCGCGCAAATTCCGGCGTTGAGCGCGCCGCGGGCGGCCGTAATTCTTCAGCTCGGGTGCACCGGCGGCGCTTCGCAAACGCGGCTCGCCCGCCTGCTCGGATTGAGCCAGATGACCGTTTCGCGGCTGCTCGATGGTCTCGAGAGTCGCGGTTGGATACACCGCGAACCGGTTCCCGCGGATCGTCGCGCCTGGGCCGTGCGTCTGACCGACGAAGGAAAACGCGTGCTGGCCGGCGCTCATGCGGCGCGCCGCGCTTTCGTCGATGGCATCGGCGCGACGCTCGATGAAGAGCGCCGGACCATCCTCGTGTCGACGCTTGCTGCGCTGGAAACTCACGCACGTACTGTACCTCGCAGCCCGTTGTGAAAGGAGAACGTCTCGTGGCCATCTCGCACGCCCGCATTCGGACGGATCACGCCAGCGATTATCTCGTCCGTCTGAGCAGAGATTGGACCAAGTATTTCCCGGCGTTCACGTTCGACGACACGCATGCGGTGATTTCGTTTCCCGCCGCACGTTGCGAGCTGGTGGCAGGCGAAGGCTTTCTCGATATCACGCTGACCGTGAACTCCGAGTCGAAGGCCGTGATGCTGGAGCACATGCTCGCCGACCACATCGACAGCGTCTCCTGCGGAGAACGCCTGAAATACCAGTGGGAATTCCAGTGAATTCGCGGGCGACAACGATGTCGTCCGGTTCGAAAAGGGGCAACCCAAAGGAGGTTGTAATGTCGTTTTCAGCAGGACGTCTTCGTGCCGCGGCTTTCTCGCTCGCAGTGGGCGCGTCTCTTGTGTTGGCGCCGGTTGCCGATGCCGCGCAGTCCGGTTCCACGGGTTTTCACGGTGGCGGCGCGGGGGGATTCCACGGTGGCTTCCCGGGGGGTGGACTTCACGGCGGTGGGGGCTTTCGCGCCGGTGGAATCCCGGCCGCCGAGCGCGGCTTTCGCAACGGCACAATCGACCGGGCCGTACAGCACCGCGGGTGGGATCGCGGCTGGCATCGTTATGGACATTGGGAAAATGGCGCGTGGATCGGTATCTGGCCCGACTACGACAGCGATCCGTACGACGCGTACTGGAGCTATTACTGCGATCCCGCCAGTCCGTACTTCGACCCTGACGACTGCAGCGGTTACTAGCCGGGCATAGCATGAACGGGCAAAGGACGACATGGAATGATGTCAGGCGCCGCGCACCCGGTATCGGTTCTCTGGCCCTTGATGGTCTCGGCGGCGATGTCCGTCGTGACCATTCTGGTCCACGCGACCGCGCTGATCGCGGCCGCCTGGCTGCTTCGGCGGAGAATGCAAAGCGGCCTTACGACCACAAGCTTTTCCGGAGATATCTGGCTGACGGCGGGCATCGCGCTGCTGGCATTGGCGTCGCATTTCGTCGAGATCGCCCTCTGGGCCGTCCTCCTGGTGCTGTGCGGAGAATTCACGGACTTCCCGGCAAGCCTGTACGAGTCGGCGATGAATTACACGTCGCTCGGTTACGGCGACGTCGTCATGTCTCCGTCGTGGAAACTGCTCGGACCCATCGAGGCGGCTACAGGACTTCTCATGTTCGGCGTCTCGACCGCGTGGATCTTCGCCGTCATGCAGCAGTCGCTGCGGACGAAATTCGCCGCGGCGCCGGCGGTTCGATGACGCCGTCGACGCCCAGGCGAGAGCACGCGAGCACCAACCACCACAAGGACCATCGCAATGAGTTTGAATGACAAGGTCGCCATCGTCACCGGCGCGGCGAGCGGCATCGGCAAGGAGATCGCCCGGCAATTGCTGGCCGCGGGCGCGAGAGTCGCGATCACCGACCGGAATGCGGCGAGTGCGTGCGCCACTGCGGAGGAATTGGACCCTCATGGACAGCGTACGCTCGGACTGGCCATGGACGTCACCAATCAATCCCAGGTGGAATTCGCCTTCCTGGCGATCGAGCAGCAGTTCGGCGGAATCGACGTGCTGGTTTCGAATGCCGGCATTCAGATCGTCGCACCCATCGAGGAACTTGCGTTTGACGACTGGAAACGGCTTCTCGCCGTGCATCTTGACGGCGCATTTCTGACCACGCGCGCCTCTCTGCGTTCCATGTACGCGCGGGGGAAAGGCGGCACGATCATCTACATCGGTTCCGTTCATTCCAAGGAAGCCTCCGCACTCAAGGCCGCCTATGTCACGGCCAAGCATGGTCTCCAAGGACTGGCCAGAGTGGTGGCGAAAGAGGGCGCCAGTCGCGGCGTCCGCAGCAACGTCATCTGCCCCGGCTTTGTGCATACGCCGCTGGTCGAGAAACAAATCCCCGAGCAGGCGAAGCAACTCGGAATAAGCGAAGCGGACGTGATCAAGACCATCATGCTCCGGGAGACCGTGGACGGGGAGTTCACCACACTCGACGATGTCGCCCGCACGGCCGTTTTCCTCGCCGAATTTCCGACCAATGCGCTCACGGGCCAATCGATCATCGTGAGCCACGGCTGGCACATGGAATAACAGCGACCTCAGGAACAAGGATCCGGAAGATGGCCTTAGCGCTTAGAGCGCGACGCAGCAGCGCGCGCGCGAAGACTCATTTGCACGAAGAGCGTCCGCCCTTCGAGTGTGTTGCGCTCCTGCTTCAGGGCGGCGGCGCGCTTGGCGCGTACCAGGCCGGGGTCTATCAGGCGCTCGCCGAAGCGAATCTCCATCCCGATTGGGTGGCAGGCATTTCGATCGGCGGCATCAACTCCGCGATCATCGCCGGCAACGCACCCGGAAGGCGCGCCGACGCGCTCAGTCGGTTTTGGGAACGTATCATCACCAATCCGCTCTGGGCCCCTTCCATGATCGAGGCCCTGTACTCGCATGGCGACGTTGCCAGGAGCGTGGCCAACCAGTTCCGCGCCGGGTTTGCAGCGGCATTCGGCGTACGTGGTTTCTTTTCGCCGCGCAGCGTCAGCCCCTGGCTGCAGCCGGCTGGGGCGCAGGAAGCGACCAGCTATTACGATACCTCTTCGATGAAGACGACGCTGGAACGATTCATCGATTTCGACCGCATCAATTCCGGCGAGATGCGCTTCAGCGTCGGCGCGGTGAATGTCGCAACGGGAAATTTTGTCTACTTCGACAATTCGACACACACGATCGGCCCGGAACATGTCATGGCGAGCGCTGCGCTCCCGCCGGGATTTCCCGCAATCGAAATCGAGGGCAGCTGGTACTGGGACGGCGGGCTGGTCTCAAACACGCCGCTTCAGTGGGTACTGGAAAGCGAACCGCGCATGGATACGCTCGCCTTTCAGGTCGACTTGTGGAGCGCACGCGGACTGCTTCCCAGGAGCATGACCGAGGTGCTGACGCGGCAAAAGGAGATTCAGTACTCGAGCCGTACCCGGGCGAACTCCGACCGCTTCCGGCAGTACCAGAAGACGTGCAACGCCCTGTCCGAACTTCTCGAGATGGTTCCGGACGAACTGCGGAAAACGCCGGAATACAATTTCCTGCGTCCAATCGCCGAGCGCAAGGTGTACAACCTTGTGCAGCTCATCTACCGCTCGCGGCAATACGAAAGCGGGTCGAAGGATTTCGAGTTTTCACGCGCGAGCATGGAGGAGCACCTCCGCGCCGGCTACCACGACACCGTTCGCACGCTGCGCCATCCCGAGGTGCTGCAACGGCCCAGGAGCGCCGAGGGCGTCTTCACCTTCGATCTCGCCGTGAACGGCCGCGAATGAGGGGATTCGCTGCTCAGGAACCGCTTCTCGGCCTACGCGCCCCCAATCCGATGCGCCGGGATTTCATTCGCATTTCGCCGCAGGAAGTCTCTGAGGAGCGTAACGGCGCTGATGACACGCCATCGTGCTGCACACATTACTGGTGGCGGCAGCGTCATCAACTTCGGCTCGATAGCAAGCACGAGACCCATGCCAACGGTTGCCGTCTATTCGGCTACCGAGGCGGCGGTCGATACAATCACGCGCGTGTTGGCAGCGGAGCTGGGGTCGAGGAATATCCGTGTCAATGCAATCAATCCCGGAGGCGTCGAGACCGAGGGCGTCCACAGTATGGGAATGATCGGCAGAGGTGCTGTTGACGCGAGGACGGCTCTGGCGCGCGCCGATCGCCCTGACGCTGGCGTTGGTCCTGCTGCTGTGCAAAAAATGCGGTGGCAACGCGTTGCGGCCGCGACTGTGTATGTTACTGTGTATGTTATTGCGCGTTGACGCAAGTCGTGTAGTCGTGGAATCCGCATCTGAACGAAATTGAACGGAAAGCGCGCGCCATTGATTTCCTGTTTTCGCCTTCCCGGACGTTCCCGGCGGTTCGCAGGAGCCGCAGGATTGTTGGCCGCTGCGTGGCTCGGCGTGAACGGCTTTGCCCAGACCGCGCTCGCCGACCAGACCCAGCAACCGGCAGCGCAAACCGACGGCGCGGAAAATTCCGATTTCGACCGCATCGAGAAGCATTTGCAGCAGGCGCTCTCTCCCGAACTGTTCAACAACTTCGCCCTGTTCATCTATGTCGACAAGGCCGCCGGCGGATCGTATGCGCAACGCATGTTCGTGTTCCAGAGAACGGAAGATGGCCAGCTCGAGCCGCTTTACGGCTGGCCGGTTTCGACGGGAACGGAGAAAATCCAAACAGACCTGCACGGGCGGCTGCAATCCAGCCAGACTCCGATGGGCTTTTACGAACTCGATCCGGAGCGTTTTTATACGCAGCACAGGTCGTACGAATGGAACGAGCCCATGCCGTACGCGATGTTTTTCAGCTGGCATGCCCGCGGACATGACACCGGACTCGCGATCCATGGCGCCGAGGGCCCATCGGCAGACAGGCTTGGACGCCGTGCAAGCGAGGGCTGCATTCATCTTTCCATCGAAAACGCACAGACACTCCACGACCTCGTCCAATCGAAAACGTCCGATCGGGTTCCCGCGCTGGTGTACAGCAACGAAAACAGCGACATCAGCAGCGCCGGGTTCCTGCAGCACGATGCCGATGGAAATCTGCAATTCAAGACCGGCTATTCCGTGCTCGTGCTGGTCGACGACTTCGGAGAGGAAGTAACGGTCGGCCTGAATACCGGGCGCTCCGCTGCGCAGTAAGGCGGATCCGGCAGGGCGCCGACCGCCGCCGCGATCGGCGTATCGACTGTCTGGCCTGCCCGGTCACCGGATTGAAAGCAGTTGCCGCAATTCGCCAAGCCATGGCTCGTAATGCCGCCAGCGCTGCATCGATGTCGTGTACACCGGCTGACGCGCCTGCCAGACGCTTGCGGTATCCACGACACGCATGTTCTGCTCCGGGCGGAGACAGCTGTCATTCCAGTCGAGACCGGCAAACGCGATCAGGCGCCTGGTCTCCGCTTCGCGGTCCGCAATCAGGCGCTCGTACTGTACGTCCATAAGGACATGGGGCGGCAGCACCTTACGCCAATGCTCCATGACCCGGAGGTATTGCCGATAGCAGAACGCGAGGTCGGCTTTTCTGGCCGCGAACGGCACGCGGCTGTTGAAGAGGTTCGAGTAGATCGACAGACAGGTATCCACGGGGTCGCGCCGGCAATGGATGATTCTGGCATTCGGCATCAGCGCGTGAATCGCTCCGAGACGGAAGCAATTCAGTGGCAGCTTGTCGGTGATGCGCGCCGCAGAAGGCCCGATTTTCTGCAGGACGGACAGGTATTTTGCAATCGCGGCGCGCGAGCGGTCGCGATCGAATTCACCGGTCTGTGCATCAACCTCGATGTCGATCGGCGACCACACGGTCAGTTCCCCGCCCGCGGCGATGTCGGGATGGCTGGATATGATCTGTTCGACAAGCGTGCTGCCGGAACGGTACATGCCCACCACGAAAAGGGGCCTCGTATCCCGATCTCCGTGCGCGGCGTTCGCCTCGATGAATTCCGGCGT
This sequence comes from Rhizomicrobium sp., assembly GCA_035308485.1. Classification (GTDB taxonomy): domain Bacteria; phylum Pseudomonadota; class Alphaproteobacteria; order Micropepsales; family Micropepsaceae; genus Rhizomicrobium. The sequence goes on along the minus strand of DATGGN010000063.1, from coordinate 25,045 downwards.
AAACCGTCGAATCGCGTGGTCGACCATGGCTTCGAATCTTGCCCGGTCGAAATTGAGACCCCGCGCCCGCAGGCGGTTGCCTGCATCGAACCGTTCCATGGCGTGCGAATAGTCTTCGCAATCGTCATAGACCTTGCCCATGGCAAAAAGTATCGGCATGCGGTCCACGTCGTTCAGGTCGTTACGCTGCAATACGGCGTTCATGCGTTCGAGAATTGCATTGTCCGCGCGGGAGAATTTCCGGCAATCCGCAAGTCCGTACCAGCATCGGCCGACTTTCGGATCGAGCCGCAGAGCGGTCTCGAAAGACGCCTCTGCATCTTCAAATCGGCCCTGGGAGTGCAGAAGTCCCGCCAATGCGGCGTGCGCGGCACTGCTTTCGGGATCGCGCGCAACGGCCTCGCGGGCCCAGTGCTCCGCGCCGGAAACGTCGCCCCGCATCAGGAGGGCGTCTGACCGGTACAGCCGCGCATTCGTGCTGTCCGGGTTGAGGCCGGCTGCGCGCTCGAGGCAATGGCTCGCCTCGTCCTTTCTGCTGTACATGGTATAAAGTTCTACGAGGCGGTGCAGCACGTCGCCCGATTTCGGCGCCAGCTCGACCGCTTTCCGGTAGGCCTCGATCGCCTGCTGGTGCAGGTTCTGGCGGTCGTATGCGCTGCCCAGTTCCCGCCAGGCCGCCGCTGAATCGGGCCGCAGTGTTGCGGCTCGCGACAGAATTGCGCTTGCGTCGGAGAATCGTCCGCTGCGCAACAGGGCCCAGCCAAGGGCGAGGTGTGCCTCGAAATGATCCGGGTTGAGCCGCATCGCATCGAGCAGCACCGACATGGCGGACGACAGGTCTCCGGCCTGGAGGAGGCGCATCCCACGCTTGAACTGCACTTGAGCTGCATCCGGATTCGGTGATGCCGGGGTCGCCGGCGCACTGTTTTGACGCAGACCAGCCCCGTTCTCCGCACCGCAGCAGCGCTTGTATTTTTCTCCGCTGCCGCAAGGGCAAGGGGCGTTCCGCGCGACCCTGGCGGGCCAGGCTTCTGTCACCTGTGGCGATTCCTTCGTCATTTGCTCTCCAGGGCGCGTCTCGCTGGGGAAGGCCAAGGCTGGCGGAAATTGCTGCGCTTCCAGGCGTTCCATCAGCGTGGATCTTCGCCTTACCCCATGCCCGGGTGACCGGGCAAATGGGTTTGGCTAAACAGGCCGCTGAGCAAGGACTTGGGAAACATCGGATGGAGCGCTGGCCGGAACTGCCCTACGCGGCGTGGAAGGATACCGCCGCCACGCTTCAACTGTGGACTCAGATCGTCGGCAAAACGCGACTTGCGCTTACCCCCTGGCTCAACCACTCATGGCACGTGACGCTGTACGTCAGCGCGCGCGGTCTGACGACGTCGCTCATCAGCGGCAGGACATGCGATTTCGAGATCGCGTTCGACTTCGTCGATCACGCTCTCCTCCTCCGGACAAGCGACGGACGGACCGGATCGATGGCTCTGAAGCCGATGACGGTCGCGGATTTCTTCGCGGCGTACAGGGTCCTGCTCGGCGGGCTTGGCATCGAAACGCAGATCAGCGGCGCACCGAACGAAGTTCCCGACGCGATACCGTTTGCCGACGACGTCTCGCACGCATCCTACGATCCGGAATATGTGGGCCGGTTCTGGCACGCGCTCCTGCGCTCGCACGAAGTATTCTCCCATTTCCGGACCGGCTTCGTGGGCAAGGCAAGCCCGGTGCATTTCTTCTGGGGAAGCTTCGACCTCGCGGTGACCCGCTTTTCCGGCCGGCGCGCGCCTTTGCATTCCGGCGGCTTTCCGCACCTGCCCGATGCCGTCGTCCGCGAGGCCTATTCGCACGAAGTGTCGAGCGCCGGATTTTGGCCCGGCGGAGGTGGTATCGAATATCCCGCCTACTACTCTTATGCCTATCCCGCTCCCGATGGATTTGCCGGCGCGCAGATCGCCCCACAGCAGGCCTTCTTCAGCAAGGAACTGGGCGAGTTCGTCCTGCCTTACGATGCGGTTCGCACTGCGCCAGACCCGGAACGGACGCTACTTACGTTTCTCGAGAGCACCTATGCCGCCGCCGCCTCGCTTGGGAAATGGGATCGCGCGCAGCTGGAATGTGCCCTGGGCTCACCCCGCCACCCGCGTCTGGTCGGATAAACTTATCGCGCCCTCCCTCGTTCTGGAGACTGAGGGCACCGGAGCCAGGATGGCAATCGAGACAGAACTGAAACTTACGGCGCCGGCACATGCGCTGCAGAAGCTGTCGCGACAGCCATGGCTGCGCGCGATGGCGATCGGGCGGGGAAAAAAGGAACGACTCGTTTCCGTCTATTTCGACACGCCCGATTGCAAGCTCGAGCACAGGCACATCGCGCTGCGAATCCGTCGCCAGGCCGGCAAGCGCATGCAGACGATCAAGGCACAAGACGGCGCCAACGCATTGTCTCGCGCCGAGTGGGAGCATCCCGTCTCCAGCAACCGGCCGCACCTTGGACCCGCAAAGGGAACGCCGCTCGAGCCGCTGCTGAAGAACGGTGCAAAAAAAATGCTGCGGCCGATGTTCGAAACCAACATCGAGCGGACCACGATACCGCTACGCGCCGGGCACAGCGAAGTGGAGCTCGCCATCGACCGCGGATTCATTCGCGCGGGCAAGCGACGCGTGAGCGTTCACGAGATCGAGCTGGAGCTCAAGCACGGCGATTCACGCGATCTCGCCGCGCTCGCCGGGCGGCTCGCCGAATCGGAACAGGTCGCTTACGGCGCGCTGACCAAGGCGGAACGCGGATATGCGCTCAAGGCCGGCCGGCACCAGCAGCCGGTGGAAGCGGGCGCCATTGCTCTCGACCCGGCGCAATCCGTCGCCAGCGCTTTCGCGAAGATCGGGCTCTCCTGTCTGCACCACCTCTCCGGCAACGAACCAGCTGTACGGAAAGGCGACTCCGAAGGTGTACACCAGATGCGCGTCGGCCTGAGAAGGCTGCGCGCCGCAATATCGGTGTTCAAGGAGATCGCGACGGACGAACGGACCGAAGCAATCAAGGATGAGCTGAAATGGCTCACCGAACAGCTCGGCCCTGCCCGCGATTTCGATGTGATGATTGAAGACGCGCTGCACCCTCTGCGCGATGAGCAGCAGGGGAAACCCGAGATCAAACTTCTTCAGTCCGATGTGGAGGAAAAACGCGAGGAGGGCTTTGCAAAGGCGAAGGCTGCCGTCGCGAGCGAGCGCTATCGCAAGCTGGTGCTTGATACTGCGCTGTGGCTCATTGCGGGGCCGTGGTCCCGTCGCGAAGATGCGCTCGCGCAGGCGGCGCTGCAAAGGCAGGTTGACGGGTTCGCGCCCGACGTGCTGCGCAAGCGGCGAAAAAAGATCGTGAAAAAGAGCCGTAAGGCGGACGAACTGGACGCTCTTGGCCGCCACAAGCTGCGCATAGCGGTCAAGAAGCTGCGCTACTCAACGGAATTCTTTGCGAGCCTGTTTGCGGGAAACAAACAGAAGAGCGCGCGCGAGAGAATCGAAGACCTGCTCAAGACCCTTCAGGATGCACTTGGAACGCTCAACGACATCGCCATGCACGACAAATTCGCCGACCAGATGGTGCGGGGCGGCAAACGTACAAAGAATGATCTGCAGAAAACCTACGCGATGGGGCTTCTTTCGGGAAGCGAGCACAGGCTCGCCGGCGCCTGCATTGCGAAAGCAAAAAAGACCGGCGAGAAGCTCGCCGCCGCAAAGCCGTTCTGGCGTTAGGACCAGTCGCCTCCGTACGAAAGGTGGCGGCAGCCGGCTGGAAAACAGGTTTCAGCGGGGCGGTGCCGGATGTGCCCTGTCCCATGCTTCGCAATCCGCGAAGGCACCGCGGCGCACGATCTCCTGCGTGTCCCGGTCAAGACCGTTTGCGGCCGCGTCCTCGGCACGTTGCCTCGCGACGGCTGCACAATGCGTGTCGGGCGGCGGCGGCGAAACGGCGGGAGCAACCGCGGGCGCGGCCTCCATTTCGGGGACGGCTTGCATGGCCACTGACGGCGTGGGCGCCAGGGATGGCGGCACAGGCGCGGCCGGTTCGGGGACAGGTTGCATGACGACGGCGGGAGGGGGCGGCGGCACAGCGGCAGGCATAACAGGCGCGGCCGGTTCGGGGACAGGCTGCACGACAACAGCCGGAGCGGACTTCGGCGGCGACTGAGCTGCGGGAGCAACGGGTACAGACGTTTCGGGGATGGATTGCACGGTACGCGGTGGAGAGGGCTCGATGGATCGCGGCGCTGCCACCGGAGGAGTCTGAATTGACGCAATAGGCGTGGTCGGCTGCTGATGGGCAGGCGGGGGTACGGACCCTGATTGTCCAGCGGCCGGGCCGCTCTGCGCAACATCCGCTGCGACGACGGGTTCTTGCGGCGATGGCAACACCGTTTCCGCGACTCGTGTGGGCGGCTGCTGACGGGCGAGGACAGTGGCGAGCGCTTCAGACTCCGGCCGGACGTTTGCCGGATGTTGATCGAAGTATCCGGCGCAATCGGAAAGCAGCAGCGCGACGCCAAGAACGGCAATCTTCTTTCGCATTTCCCGCGACGTTCCCCTCGGCGGATTCACCAGCTGTTAATCCTATCCGCTTTCGCAAAGCGCGAACACCGCCGCGTTTTCAAAAACATTGCCCGGGCCCTGCCAACGAAAGCTTTACCAAAGTTGCCGAATAATGGCCGCTGCCGGCTCGAGGGACCCCGCGTGCATTGCGGGGCGCGGCTGGCGCGGAGCACAGGAATGCGCGCGCGAGCCGCAGCAAGCGTTGGTGACGGGCTTCCTCTCGACCTGACTAATCTGGTTGCGCCGTACGGCCGCGACCGGCGCCTTTCGCTGCGCGTCGAGCGCATGCCAGGCCGCTCGCGGCTGTCGCGTGGACGCAACAACGGTGACGGCTCCTGGTCCCTTACCCGTGACGAGCTGGAAGGACTTTTCTATTTTCCGCCCCGCGGATCGAATGATGTTCCGACACTGGTGGTTCGCGTCGTCGGTCTCGACAGCGACAACGGCGCTACGCTGGAGGTAGTGGACGCCGTTCCCGGAAGTTCGGAAGATGATGACGCGGCCGACTCGCCGGCACCGCCGCTGGAAGTCGAATTCGCAAATCTGAAAGCAGAACTCGCAAAAACAAAAGCAGCGCTGCGGGCGACGCAGGCCAATCTCACCGAAGCCAGAAAGACCTTTGAGGCCGAACTCGAAGAGCGCCTTGCCGAAGCGCAAGCCGAAGCCGAGGCCCAGAACGCGGCCGAAATCGAAAAGGCGCGCGCCAAGTGGCAGTCGGACGCCAAGGATCGTGCTGCCAAACACGATACGCGCGCGGAAGAGCGGTTCGCGCATGCGCGCGAGAATTGGCGCCATGAAGCGGAAGCCGAGATTGCCAGAGCAGAAGAGGCCTGGAAGGCCGGAGAGAGAGCGCGGCTTGCCGCCGCAGAAGCACAATGGCGCGAGCAATCCGCGCGCGCAATTGCCAGTGAAAAAACCGCACATTCAAAAACGCAGGCGGCACTTGTCGCTGCCCAAAAATCGGCGGCGTCCGCGCGGATGGAAGAAGCGTCTGCCCGGCGTCTGAGCGAGCAAGTCGACCGGCTGGAGCATGCGCTCGGCGAACGCGACGCAAAGATCGCCGAGGCTCAGTCCGCAGCATCTGCTGCACAGGAGAAACTCGAGCGTACAATCGAAGAGACGGCACGGGAACGACGGGAATTTGCGTCCAAGGTTCAGCAGATCGAAGCGAGACTTGCCGAAGCAAAGACTTCACGCGAGCGAGGCGACACCGCCGAAATGAAGCGCCTTCGCGCCGAGCTTGCAGCGACCGAGGCAACGGTCGCCGCGCGCGACCGTGAACTTGCAGAAATGCGGGATGATGTCGCGGCTGCCGACCAGCGCGCGCGCGAACTTCAATCCGCGCTGGAGAAAGCAAGGGAAAAAGGGACGGAAACGGATGCGGCGCGCGAGCGGCGCCATGTTGCCGAAACCAGGAAGCTGCGTGCCGAGCTTGAGGCCGCGGAGGCGATGCTGTCGGAGCGCGACCGCGTCCTCGCCGAAATCAAGTCCGACGCGAGCGACGCGCGAAAACGCGAAGCGGAACTGCGTGCGGCGCTGGCGAACGCGGAAACCAGCTGGCGAAGCAGCGAAGCGTCCCGCCTGGCCGTACAGAAGTCGAAGTGGGACGCAGAATGGCGCGAGGAATGGCAGGAAAGGATTGCCGCGCTCGAGGACAAGCTGCGCAAGTCGGACGCCGCACTACAGGAAGCGCGCGCCCACTCAAAGACGGCGCGCGACCGGCGCGATACAGGCGACACGCGACGCCTGACCGAAGAAATCAGCACGCTCAGGGCAAAGCTCGACGGGCGCGACCGCGAGCTTGCGGCGGCTGCTGCGGAGGCAGACAAACTGCGCGAAAGCGCCAGGCAGCAGACGGATGCCGCACTCGCCAACGCCAGGAAGGAATGGGAAACCGCCGAGTCCGCGCGCTTTGCCGACGCCAAGGCGGAATGGGAACGGCACTCGAGCCGGGTTTTCAAAAAAGCCCAGATCCGTCTGGAGGCCGCCGAGGCGGCGCTTGCCGAAGCACGCGCGGAAGCGAGTGCGGCGCGGGACCGTCGCGACAGCGCAGAGTTCAAACGCCTTCGGGCAGAGTTCGCCGCCGCGAGCACCAAGCTCGCCGATTCCGAAGCACAACTGGCCGAGGCGCAACTTGCCGCGGCACGAGCGCGCGAACGCACACGCGAGGAAGTCGAAGCCGCGGTTGCCAAGGCGGAAGAGGCGTGGAAGGCCTCAGAGGCGTTGCGCGAATCCGAAATCGAAACGCGGGAGCGGGAGCGGGGCGCACGTGCTCTCGCCGAGGCGATGGCGCGTCTGGAGCGTACAGAAGCCGCGCTCGCCGACGCGCGGAACGAACTCGAAAGCGAACGCGAGCGCGCGGCGGTACAGCTGGCGGAAGCGCGAGCGCGTCTTGAGCGAAACGAGACCGCGCTCACCGAAGCCACCGAGCGGATCGAAACCATGCGCGATCCTGCCAACGAATCGGAACTGCGGCGCCTGCGCAACGAACTGGCAAATCTGCAGGTCGCATACACGGACCGTGAAGCCGAACTCACCGTTATTCAGACAACCATGCGCAAAGCGCGCGAGCGTTCCGCCGACCAGACGCGAGCGGCGGTGCTGAAGGCGGAAGACGAATGGCGACGCGAGGAAGCCAAGCGGCTTGAGGCGGCGAAACTCAATTGGGAGCGGCAGGCCCAATTCGCGGCGGAAATGAACGCAGCACCCGAGGGAGTTTCGGAAGCCACAACGACGAAACGCGCGAATCGTCTTCTGCTCGACACCGCCCTCGCCATCGGTCTCGCCGTAGTGGTTGTGCTTGGGTTTACTTTCTACTGGCGCACGCCCGTGGCCGGCGTACCCAATGCTTCGGCAGCGCTTCCGCCGAAGCCTGTACACTTGGCCGTCTCGGCGCCGGCGCAAGCTGCGGGCGTGCCGATGACGATCGGCACCGCTGTGGCGCGACTACGCGCGGAGCCGGATATGAAGGGCGCCACTCTTTCAACTCTGAGGCGCGGTGTTCAGGTCTCGCTGCTGGAACGTCGCGGCAACTGGGCCCGCGTGCATCTCGACAGCAGTGCTGGAAAGCCTGCACGGGACGGCTGGATTTTCGCAGCGTCTCTACGAGCGGCGGCTAAACCTTGAGACGGTAGAACCGGGCCTGACCGAAGTCGATTCACCGGTCCGGCATGTAGCCGCGCGAAGGATCCATCCGATCCGGCGCGTACGGCGCATCTTCCTCGGCACCGACAGGCGGTCGCCCGATGTCCCCCGGACCGAACGGCTCCTGCACGCGGAAATGCAGGTTGTCGATATCGTCGCCGCCATCATAGGAGTCGCTATCGTCATCGGAAGCGTAGTCGTAGTCACCATAACCACCCGTCACCACGTTCGACTGGTGCGAGGCGAAACCGGCGCCGAAGTTGAGGCGCGCCTGATGAAAGGGAAGAGGCTGTCGAAAGAGCCGATGATGGAAACCAAAACCATGGTGAAAACCAAATCCGTGCCCGTGGAATCCGCCGATCCCATGGGCCGCGGCGCCCGCCATCCCTCCACCCACGGCTCCCCCCGCGTTCGCGGGCGGAACCGCAGCGCTCATCGTTAAGGCGGCGCTCAGCGCCATTGCCGGCAGCCAGATTTTCATTGCCCGTCTCCGTCAGAGTTAGCCTTAACAAAACGCAAATGTCTCGGTTCGGCTGCAACCCGGGGTCCAGATTTCCTCGACGCCGTGGACCTAGTTGCCTGTCGGCCAACTCAAGGTGACTCGTGCCGACCGGCTGTCGACGCTCCCGCCGACGCTCCCGCCGAAAACCGACACGCCCTCGAGCTTCACGGTCGCAAGATGCATATGCCTGCCCGTGGTGCCGCCGAATTCCGTGCGCAACGGGCCGAGGCTGAAGCCGGGGTAAGCAGAATTGGTTTGCGCAGCATCGGATGACGGCGAGGAGAATTCCGTACCTGGCAGCCCGTTTGCCGGATGGTGGATTCTCACCGGCAGCGACAGATCTATCGGCCTGCGAACGGCGACGGCCGGTGGAGGCGCAGAGACAGGTGGAACCGCGGAGGGTGCAGGTTGGACGGTGTCCGAGCGGACGGCGTCGGCAATCTGTAGGGTCGTCGACGCGAGCATACTCAACAACAAACCGGCGCACGCCATCGCGCTTGCCTCCCCGTTAAGCGGGCAACGTTGCTCAGGCCAAAATGTTGCGCGACACCGGACAAAACAATTCGACTTTGGTCTGATTAGACAAACAGACCGCCGTTAAGCATCCCAAGGTTGAATCGAATTGAGGCCATAAGCGCGGGTTGAGCAGCCGCATCTAAGCGGCGGACATGCGTGTCGCCTCAACGAACGATTCGGTACGGGAATCGAGTGCCCGTTTGGACCGCCCCAACGGGGCGTGGATGTACGGAGCCTTTTTCCCGGGCTCGGGCAACCTCAACTCATAACATACGGGCCGGGCGTGGTCGGCCATCTGAATGCGCGGGTTAAACACCGAATTGAACTTCCACATCGAGCGGATGAAGTTGGTCTGGCCGCGGAGCAGCAGCTTTGCCGAAATCCAGCCCACGTGGCGCAGCCCGCTCAATCCCAGATGCTTCAGGTTCAGCACGCGCTGGGTGTTGACCAGCTCTTCGTAGAATTCCTCAAGCGGCAGCGCTGTCGGCATTACCGCGTGCTGAATATCAAACAGCCGATAGTCGCGGCTGGTGAGCCTTGCCGCGTCGGTCTGCCAGATTTCCGTTCCCGGATATGGCGTGGCCACGCTGACATTCACGATCTCGGGAATTTCCATGCACCAGGCGCGAAGCGCGGCAAATCGTGCGCGGTCCCAACCTGGATCGGCGATGATGTTGATGGCGACAACGAGCCCGAGCGACCGCGCAAATTCAAGCGCCTCCATATTCGTGTCCATGGACGATCGTTTGCGGAAGCGTTTCAGGGTTTCCTCGTCGGTGGCCTCGAGACCAAGGAACATGTATTGAAGTCCGAGTTTTCGCCAGGTGCGGAAAACCTCCTTGTTTCGCAGCAGCACGTCGCAGCGGGTCTCGAGGTAGAATTCCTTGTGGATGCCGCGCGCGAAGAGCGCTTCGGCGATTGCCATTCCGTGTTTCTGGTGTACGAAGGCCACATCATCGACAATGAATATCCCCGGCTCCCTGATGCGCGCGAGTTCGTCGGCGATGAATTCCGGAGAGGCGGCCCGGTAGGAACGGCCGTAAAACGTCCAGGCGCTGCAGAATGTACAGTCCCACGGACAGCCGCGCGCGAATTCGATCGAGGCGCACGGATCCAGCGTCCCGATGAAATAGCGGCGGCGATCCCGCAGCAGGTCGCGCGCCGGCGCAACGTCGTCGAGGCTCGCCACGAATGTTGGTGCAGCACCCGGCCCGTCGCGGGTCACCGCGCCGGGAACGTGACGGAAATCACGATCAGCCACCGCCTCGAGCAGAGGCACTACACTCGCCTCGCCTTCGCCTTTCAGCACACAGTCGATCGCACCTGCGCCGTGTTCAAGGATCTCCTCGGCCGTGAACGAAACGCTGTGCCCGCCTGCGAAGATGAAACAGTGCGGCAGCCGGGCTTTCGCAGCCTTTGCAAGATCGACGATCTCCGGGATGTTGGCGAGGTAATTGCCGGAGAAACAGATGGCATCGGGGTTCCAGGAATCGAGGGTTCGAAAGTAGCTGGACTGCGGGTGCGCCTGAAGATCGCAGATGCGCACGTCGTGTCCGGCACGCCGCGCTGCGGCAGCCACGAGTTCCAGACCGAGGGGCTCGAGACGAAGAAAGACCCGGGTGAACATCAAGCCGCTGGGGTGAACCGCAAGAAGTTTCATTGAGGCCCACCTCTGGAGGCGCGGCCGATCTCGCGCATTCCGCACAAGCGCTTCGGCTCCTCAATAACTCTCCGCAAAGCCGAAGGATGCAGACCTATCGCCGCCGCGCCGCCGCAAATGCGGCGGCGCACGACGCCCGGTGAATTACTTCACCGTCTTCAGTGCGGCCTCGGTCGCCGCAGCGTCCTTCTGGGCCGACGCGAAATCGGTTGCCGCAATTCCGCTGTTGGCCTTGGCAAGCGCATCCTGAAGCTTCTGCTTCGTGGCCGCGTCGGCCGTGTCGGGAATTGCACCGCCGCCGGTATTCGCGCACGGGTTTAATTCTTTGGCGTCGAAACCGGCGCCGCCCGGACCAACCAGGCAATTGACCGTATGATGCAGGTGAGTGTGTACGCCCGCGATGTCGCTTGCCTGCGCGGCGAGACCGGCATGCATCGCCGCATTCGTAATTTCGCCGCTCGCATCTCCCGCCGGAGCAGGCGATGCGAAGGCCAGTACGCCAATGCTACCAATGATGACCGCTGATTTCATGATCGTTCCCTCCTTCACTTGGCCCATTCGACAAAAGTCATTCTGCCGCGGCGCGTGCCGCCTCCGGCCAGAATTCAAAATCCGATGCGTCGGGTGCCCGCGTGGCCTCCCAGTAATCTACTAGAGCAAAGGGCCAGTTCTGCGACACGCGGCCCGATTCGCTCTTGTACCAGCTTGTCACTTCTGGAACGCCCCACGCCATCGCCCGATTGCCTTCATCCACTTTGCGATTGAACGCGTCGTGCACCGTTTCCTTGGGTTCGAGCGCAGCATCGCCATTCCGGAGCAGAAGCTCGATGCAGCCGACGATGTAGCGAATCGCGCACTCCGAAAAGAAAATGATGCTGCCATTGACGACGATGTTGGTATTGGGACCGTACATCATGAAGAAGTTGGGATAGCCGGGAACGGTGATGCCGAGATAGGCGCGCGCATCGCCATTCCACTCCGCATGGAGGTCCCGTCGAGCACGTCCCCGGATCGTCATGGGGGCGAGGAAGCGGCTCGCGTGGAATCCCGTGCCGTAGATCAGGACGTCGCCCCCATATACCCTTCCACTCGCCGTGCGTACGCCCTCGGGCGTGATTTCGGCCATCGGGTCGCCGATCAGATGGACGTTTGTCCGTTTGAAGGCGCCGAGCCACACGCCGTTGTCGCGCAGCGCACGTTTGCCGCCGAAGGGATAGCCGGGGACCACCTTGCGCAGCAATTCCGCGTCGTCACCGGTCTGCGTTCGCAAATATTCCGTGAGAAGTCCGCGCAGTTGCGCATTGGCGGCACTCACCGCGTCCGGGGGGCCGCGCCATTCCGGATCGACGGACACGTAGGGAAGCAGACCATCGGTCAACATCCAGAACAGCCAGAAGCGATACCATTGCGCGTACCACGGCATGTGCTTCAGGAGCCATTTTTGCCCCGGCGCCACTTCGTCGTGATAATCCGGCGTGGCGGCAAGCCAGGGGGGCGTGCGCTGAAACACGTACATCTCCCCAACATCGGGCGCGAGGGCAGGCACGAACTGGAAGGCGCTTGCGCCGGTACCGATCACGAGCACGCGCTTTTCCTTGAGATTGACCGAATGATCCCATTGCGCCGAATGGAACGAGGAGCCCTTGAAAGAACCGATGCCCTTGATGTCGGGTAGCTTCGGACGATTGAGTTGGCCTACCGCGCTGATCACGGCGTTGCTCTCGACAACCGTTTCGCCGCCGTCGGCCTTGCGCAAACGCGAAATCCACAGGTGCCGACACTCGTCGTAGGCGCAGTCCACGACTTCGGTCTTGAAGCGCACTTGCGCGCGCACGCCATGCCTGTCCGCAACGTTGCGGAAATAGGCGAGCAGCGCGTCCCGGGTCGAATAGTGATGCGGCCAGTCGTGATTGGGCGCAAAAGAGTAGGAGTACATATGGTTGGGATTGTCGACACGGCAGCCCGGATAGGTATTTTCAAACCATGTCCCGCCGACATCCGCGTTCTTGTCGACGATCGTGAACGGAATACCGGCCTTGCCGAGATGGATCGCCGCAAGAATTCCGGACATCCCGGCGCCTACGATCAACACATGGAACGCCCGCCGTCTCGAATCCGGAACATCGCTCGCGAGAAACATCTCATTCGCGTTTTGCACACCGAGCTGTTCGCGGAGAAAGGGTACGTAGCGGTCTGAAATATCGGCGCCCGCAACAAAGTTCATGATGTCGTGAACGTGCGGCGATTGTACGGCCGCAAATGCCTCCACACCCTTGTCCCGAATCGAGGCCATGGCCGCCACGGCGGCATCGCAAATCTGCGCTTTCCGTGCAGCCGAAAAACCGCCCTGCCCGTCGCCGAAGAAATCGTACGCCGGCCGGCCGCCGCGAAGAATGCCGGGGTCGCCGGTGAGCTGCGCGACGGCGCCGGCAAGGGACGGAAAATGCGCATCGGCTGTCGCCGCGCGGATCGTCGTGTCGTCTTCGCGAATTGATTCCATGACTTCGCCCTATGAGGCTCGGGCAAAGTCCGACATTAGCCCAAAGTGAAAGCAGTCGCGGAGATTATTTTTCGCCGATCACCGGCGCTCCACCATTCATCTGGTCGGCCCGGATTTGCCGATACGTGCTGCGCATCGTGGCATAGGGGTCGACGGAACCTTTCTCCAGCTCGCGCCGCAGCACCATGTCGCGCGCGTGAGTGAGGTAAGGATCCCAGACGTGCACGCCGGCGGTGAGCCCCACGCGGTCGAGCAAAGGCCAGCCCGGGAGCCAGGTAATGGGATCCATGAAGAGATCGCCTGCATCGCCAACAAGGTCGCGCGGGGGTTCGGGGCCAAGGACGGGCAGCACGAGGAACGGCCCTTCGTCCACACCGTATCGGTCGAGCGTCTGTCCGAAATCGGCGGGTTTGTCGGCCAGATCATGTGCTTTCGCCACATCGACGATGCCCCCAATCCCGATCGTGGTGTTGAGGACCATGCGCGCGGTCATTCGGCCGGCCTGAAGCGGCTTGAGTTGCAGAATGTCATTGATGATGGTGACGGGTTCTTCGGCGTTCGAGAAAACGTTGTGAATGCCGGCGCGCAACGGCTTCGGCACATTATAGATATAGAGCCCGGCGATCGGCAGGAGCGCCCAACGATCGATCTTCTCGTCGAGACCGTAAACAGCGCGGTTCATCGGCTCGAATGGATCGTTGTTCTTGAGTGCTTCGGGCGCCGTCGTACAGCCGGCAAGAAGACAGGTCGCAAGCAGAAGATGACGTGAGGCACGCATTAACCAGAACCGGTGCATGATCGCGGGCAACATTGCACAGGAAAACGCAAAGAGCGCGGCCCCGCTCCCGGCGCGGTTAACGCGCGACGGTTACACCGCGCTCGCGCGCTCCTGCTTCACCCAAGCCATGCCGACGAGGCCGAGCCCGAGGAACAGCATGATCGCGATCATGCCGCCGCGCTGGCTTGCGGTCCAAACGGTGAAGAGCGTGGCGCTCGTCGTGGCGAGAAACGAGGTAGCCTGCCCCGAGAGCGAAAATAGCCCGAAGAATTCGGTCATCCGCTCGACAGGGGCAATCCGCGCCATCATGGTACGCGAATTGGCGTAGGACGCCGTGACGAAGACCGCGATCAGGACCACCATTCCGACATAGATCAGTTCGGGCCAGCTTTTGAAGAACGGCAGACTGTGCACCGGTGGTGCATGGGGATCGTAAGGAATGAACCACAGGATACGATCCGGTCCCATGGTGACCGAAAGCACGCTCATTACGAGCGTCCCGCCGACCGAAACGAAGAGCGCCACCTTCGAGCCGAAACGATCGTCAAGCCAGCCGCCGAAGAATCCGCCGAAAACCGCGAAGATGCTGAGCGTAATACCGTACATCGTCATCGCCAGCGCGCCCCAATGGAACGTGCCTGCGGCATAGACGCCACCAAAGGTGAGAAGCGCCGTCATCCCGTCGTTGAAGAACAGGCGTGCCAGAAGGTAGGTCGCGACGTTGCGATAGTGTTTCAGGCTCCGTATCGTGCGTACGACCGAACGCACGCCTTCGATCGTCGCCCGTCCAAAAGGAAGACCACCCTTGCTGCGATCGGGAGTCCAGATCAGCAGCGGGAGGGTGAAAACGAAGACGCACAAGGCCGATATCGGACCGGTGAGCCGCTCCGGTTCGTGCGCCGCCTGATCGATTCCGAACAGAGGATGCGCAGGAATGAAGCTCCAATGCACCGCGCCCGGGAGCACGAAGGCGACGAGCACGAAAACGAGAAGCAGAAGGCCGGAGATATTTCCCAGTGCGAAACTGAGCCCGGAGAGTCCGCCGATGCGTTCGTGCGTTGCGATGGACGGAAGCATCGCATTGTAAAAAACGCTCGCGAATTCGTAGGCCACGCTCGCGATCGCGACGAGGGCTCCGGTCTCGAAGATCGTAAGCCCAAGACCCTGAGGGCGCGCGAACCACAGAAGCGCCGACGGAATCGCCACGAGGGCCGCGAAGAACGCGATCCACGGCTTGCGCCGCCCGCCCGCGTCCGACATTGCGCCGATGAACGGAGCGAAGACTGCGATGATCAGGCCGGCGATCGCCTGAATATTGCCCCAGATGGCCTGACCCTGCACCGGGTCGTTGACGACCACCACATTCGCGAAATAGGGCGCGAAGACGTAGATCGTGACCAGCAGGATGAATGGAATGCGGGCGAAATCGAACATCGCCCAGGCGATCTGTCCCAAAGGACTCGCAACGCGGTCGCCAGTGGTGGAAAGCGCGTGCGGCCGCCGGATGAACCAGGCCAGACCGGCGGGCTCGATGGCAGCCGAAGCGGCCGGACCTGCTGGCGTTTCTGCGGGCACGGCGTCCATCGGCGGCTCCAGAGAGTGCAGATTCTTGTAGCCGGAACATTCTGCGTCTGCAAAACGCGCCGCCCATGGCCTTGCGTTTGCCGTCTCTACCGCATCTGCTAAGACGGGTTCAGGCGAAGAGAACACAAGGCCCGCGAGGGGACCCGACATGCCCGCGAACAGACCGCGCGTGATCGTTACGCGCAAGCTTCCCGACGCGATCGAAACCCGCATGCGCGAGCTGTTCGACACCGAACTCAATCTCGAAGACAAGCCGATGGATCAGGTGCGGCTGGTCGAAGCGATGCAGCGAGCGGATGTGCTGGTGCCGACCGTCACCGATCGCATCGATTCAAAGGTGCTGGTGCGGGCCGGCCCTTCGCTCAAGCTGGTGGCAAATTTCGGCAACGGCGTCGACAATATCGACGTGAAGACCGCGCTCGAACGCGGCATCACCGTTACCAACACGCCGGGCGTGCTGACCGAAGACACGGCCGACATGACCATGGCGCTCATGCTCGCCGTGCCGCGAAGGCTCGTCGAAGGCGCCGAGGAACTGAAGGCCGAACACTTCCAAGGGTGGTCACCCTCATGGATGCTCGGCCACCGCATCTGGGGCAAGCGGCTTGGCATCATCGGCATGGGTCGCATCGGCCAGGCAGTGGCGCGACGCGCAAAAGCCTTCGGTCTCCAGATCCATTATCACAACCGGAAACCCGTGCATCCGCACATCGAGCGCGAACTTTCGGCGACCTATTGGGAAAGTCTCGACCAGATGCTCGCGCGGATGGACATCGTTTCGGTCAACTGCCCGCACACGCCGGCGACGTACCATCTCCTCTCGGCGCGGCGGCTCAAGCTGATGAAGCCGTCCGCCTACATCGTCAACACGGCGCGCGGCGAAGTGATCGACGAAAATGCGCTCGCGCGCATGCTGCAGGCGGGCGAACTTTCGGGCGCCGGGCTCGACGTCTTCGAGCGCGAGCCGGCAGTCAATCCCAAGCTCCTCAAGCTGAAAAACGTTGTACTTCTGCCGCATATGGGATCGGCGACGCTCGAAGGCCGCATCGACATGGGCGAGAAGGTCATCGTCAATATCAAGACCTTCGTCGATGGGCACAAGCCGCCCGATCGCGTCATCCCCGCGATGCTTTGACGATTATTGGCCGAGCAAAACCCAAAAGTGAAAATTGCGCGCCTCAGTTTGCTGGTTGCGAACACTGTTTTGTGGGGCGGGTTTATCTGGTTGGGTTGGAGCGTCATCAATTCTGTCGACGACAAACACATGACCGGGTATCCAAACGTCGGACAGTTCCGGTACTACTTTGAGTTTCCGCTCATCATGTTCTTCGCGGCGCTCTTGCCCTCGGCAGTGCTCTGGAGGACGCGCTGGGCAGCGTTGGGAACTACATGGCTGATCACCTGCCTGCTCTTGTTTCTGCCTTACGCGTGCTTCTACACCGGGGGCGTATAGGACCACGGGAATCAGCTCTTGGTAGTCGGTGGTCAAGGTGCTAGCGCGAGCGGCTTCACCGTGTTGACCAGAGCGTCGAGGAATCTTTTCCGCGACGAAAAGAGCGCGATATGCCCTGCGCCCTTGATACTCACAAACTGTTCGATGGCGCGCGAATGCGCGCGAACCAGGCGCGGGCCAACGACGGTAAAGCAACACGATCCTCCGTACCGTCAATGATGACGACGGGAATGGCGAAATCGAGTGCGCTGCTGCCGAGATCATCGCGAAGGATTTCCGGCCACATGACGTACTGGGAGAAAGCCGCACCGGGAGGCAGCCCCTGTGGTGACAGCAGCTGCCGGAGGAAGAACCAGGCGATAGCCGGCGAAAGGGGTGTTCTTTCCGGCCCGGGATCGAGCGCATTCGCCCATTTTATCCAGGTCCATTTCTTGAACTCTTCCACTCGATAGGGCGGCGGCCCGGCCGCGGTCAGCTCTTCCACGGCTTTCGCGTTGTGGACGGCACGCGCACGGGCGAGCACGAGCGGATAAGCGGCCTCGGAATCTCTTTCGAGATTCACGATCTGGCCGGTACCGACGTACACGGAGAAGAGATCCGGCCGCGCCTGCACCATGTGCACGCCGAGAAGCGAACCCCAGGAGTGGCCCAACAAAATGACCTTGTTTTTGTGTAGACGAACTCGGAGGTATTCGGCCACCGCAACACCGTCTTTCGTCATCTGCGCGATCGTCATGCCGGGCGCTACGGTTTTGTCGTTGTGAATTTCCTTCGAAAGCTGCCCGATGGCCCGCGTGTCACCAGCCAGCGCCTTGTCCATCAGCGGGCGCGCAGCGGCGCGCAGCTTCGCGCCATAACGGTCAAAGGTCCTGCCCTCCCCGCGCTGGTCCCACATCACCACCGTGAAGTGGCGTTCCCAATCGCGGAACAGAAGTGTGTACGGAATGGTGGAAAAGCCGGGGCCGCCATTCAACCACAGCAGCACCGGCTTGTTGCGGTCGTCACCCCGGATCTGTACCCGTTCTTCGACGCCGTTGATGTTGACGAAACACTCCTCGTCGATTCCCGTACGCGGATCGATGTGAAGCGCCGCTCTGTAGGCAAAGGCACACAATCCAACGCCGAGCGCGATGATGGAAGCGAGGTGCCGCCGCCGTCCAAAGCAGGAATTTCCTCATCAAACCATCCGGCCGGTCGCGCTATCACTTGCTCAACGCATAAATCACCGCGTTCCAGAAGCGCGCGCGGTGGGAGCCGGACTTGGCAAAGCCGCGACGGCGGAGTTCTCGCCCGATCAGGAAGTTGAAGTAGCCATGCGCCACAAGCACCGCAGCACCGTCGGTGAGGGCGCGCGCGACCAGAATATCGGCGGCCTCGCTCGCGCGGTGCTTCGCGCGCCGATAGTTCTCGATTTCGGGATGATAGCCCGCGTGCCAGAAAATGCGCGCGACGACCGCCCATTTCGGCACACGCATCTTGAGAAGCGGAATGCGCGGCGCGGCAAGGGGTGCCTCCGCGAACAATGGATCGGCAATCAGCTCGGCTTGCGGGGCGAGCATGCGGGCGCTTTCGTCGGCTCGTTTCCTGCCGCTGGTGAAAACGGCGGCAATCTCGCGCACGAGGTCCTGCAGCTCTTCGGGCGGTACGCTCCGGGGATCGAGACCCGATTGTTCGTAAGCGTCGATATAGTTGCGGAACTCGTGGTGCGACGCGCGTGGCGCAACGGGGATATTGGGTTGTCCGTGTCGGATAAGAATGATCCGTTCGGCAAGCCCGGTTCCTGCCTCGGGTCCGGGTTCGACCGGCTCGGAAGAGAAATCGTCCTTAGTCCGGCTTGCGGAGCGTTGTGCCGCCATGCCCAAATCTTAGGCCAAAAGCGCACATCCTGCGCAAGGGATCAGGGGTTGACGGCCGGCATGGAACGGGGCGGCTTTGCAGATAAAGTTGTGATCGTCACCGGCTCGGCGAGCGGCATTGGCGCGGCAGTGGCCATTTCTCTGGCGCAAGCCCGTGCGCGAGTTGTCATCAACTATGCCAGGAGTGAAGCCGAGGCGCGCGAGGTCGCCGCGGCCGCCGAGCGAGCCGGCGGCGAGGTTCGCGTCGTGCGTGGCGATGTCGCGAATGATGCCGACTGCCGCACACTGGCGCAGGCCGCGCTGGATGCGTGGGGACGCATCGACATCCTGGTCAACAACGCCGGCACAACAACGTTCGCGAATCACGGCGATCTGGATGCGCTCACCGCCGAGGATTTCGCGCGCATTTATGCCGTCAATGTGACGGGTGCATACCAGATGACCCGCGCCTGCCGCGGGGCGCTTCGGGAATCGCACGGCGCGATCGTCAATGTGTCTTCGATTGCGGGAATCGCCGGCGTGGGTTCGTCGGTCGCCTACGCCGCGTCGAAGGGAGCTCTCAACACGATGACGCTTTCGCTCGCCCGCGCTCTGGCGCCCGAGATTCGCATCAACGCCGTCTGTCCGGGCTATGTCGCGACGCCGTGGTTCGAGAAGCGCTTCGGCGAAGCGCGGTTTGCGCAGATCACGGCGGAACAGGCTCAGGCGACGCCGCTCAAACGGGCGGGCGAGCCGCAGGATATCGCGGACGCCGTGCTCTATCTCGCAAGTCCCGCCGCGCGCCACATCACCGGCGTGATGCTCGTCGTCGATGGCGGAATGCATCTCTCGCTGCCACGATGACGACGATGAGGAGCTTTCCCGAGGATTTCCTCTGGGGCACGGCAACCGCGGCGCACCAGGTCGAAGGCGGCAACACTGCCAGCGATTTGTGGCTCATGGAGAACGTGCCGGAGAGCCTGTTTGCCGAGCCATCGCGCGACGCCTGCGATCACTATCACCTCTATCCGAACGACCTGGCGCTGCTGAAAGCCCTCGGCTTCGCTGCCTACCGCTTTTCGATCGAATGGGCGCGCATCGAACCGGAAGAGGGGTTCTTCTCGCGCGCGGCACTCGATCACTACCGGCGCATGATTGCGGCGTGTCGCGCGCTCGACATCGTACCGATCGTCACGTTTCATCATTTCACCGCGCCGCTGTGGTTTACCCGCGATGGCGGCTGGACGGAGCGGAAATCCGTCGACCGTTTTGCACGCTATTGCGAAAAGGCCGCACGCGCGCTCGGCGACCTCACGCTCTATGCCTGCACGATCAACGAAGCGAACGTCCCGATCACTATCAGTGCCGGCCGGATGGCGAACGAGCAACGCCCGTGGTCGCCTCCGAAAGAATTTGCCGAAATCGCGCGCCGTTGTGGTGGGGATGCAAATCGCTGGGCGCCTTATCTCGCATGCGACGGCTATGCCGCGACGCCGCAATTGATCGCCGCGCATCGCAAGGGGTACGAGGCGCTGAAATCGACGGGACTATCCTGCCCCGTCGGCATCACGCTTGCGCTTCTGGACATGCAGGCCGAACCCGGCGGCGAGGCGTTGCGCGATGCGGCGGAGCAGGTGATCGACGGTCAGTTCCTCGAGAGCGTTCGCGGCGATGACTTCGTCGGGGTGCAGACGTACACGCGCCTTCGCTTCGGTCCCAAAGGGCATGTTCCGCCGGCCGCGAACGCGGAGCGAACGCAGATGGGTTATGAATTCTGTCCGGAAGCGCTCGAAGCCACGATACGAAAGGCGGCGCGTATTTCGGGATGTCCAATTCTCGTCACCGAAAACGGAATCGGTACGGAAGACGACTCGCGGCGCATCGCCTTTGCGCGCCGCGCGCTCGAAGGTGTGCTCGCAACACTTGCCGACGGCGTGGACGTGCGGGGTTACCTGCACTGGTCGCTGCTCGACAATTTTGAATGGCTGGAAGGCTATCGTCCGAAATTCGGTCTTGTCGCGGTCGATCGCAGCACCCAGGCACGCAAGCCCAAGCCTTCCGCCTGGTGGCTGGGCGACATCGCGAGGCGCAACGCGCTGGACTGAGGTTGCCCTCACTCGGCGCGTTTGCGCGGTACGCGTGGGGTGGTGGGCTAGAGATCAAACCCCAACTGCGCGGGTTCGGAAGAACCGTGATGGTCGAATCCGGACATCGTTACGCCGACCAGACGGATGCCGATCGCGGGCGGAAAAACGGAGCGGACAAGCGTTCGGCTGATCGAATGCAGCAGTTCGCGGCTGGCGACCGGCGCTGCCAGCGTGCGGCTCCGCGTTGCCTGGCGAAAATCGGAATACTTGATTTTCACGGTCACAGTGCGGCCGAAGCACTGCGTCTTCTGGCACCAATGCCACACGTCGTCGGCCATGGCTTCCACCTTGGCCTCGATGGCGGCGGGATCGGTGAGATCCTCGTAGAACGTCGTCTCCGAGCCCGAGGATTTCCGTTCGCGATGAGACGATACTTCGCGATCGTCCTGGGCGCGCGCGATTGCATGATACCAGGCGCCGGACTTGCCGAAATGCTGCGTGAGAAATGCCAGCGGCTGCCGTTTCAGATCCGCGCCGGTATGAATGCCGAGCCGGTTCATTTTCGCGGCCGTCACTGGTCCGACGCCGTGAAACTTCGCGACGGGAAGGCGTTCGATGAACGCCTCGCCCATCGCCGGCGTCACAACGAACTGGCCATTGGGTTTGCGATGATCCGACGCGAGCTTCGCAAGAAACTTGTTGTACGAAATGCCGGCAGACGCGGTGAGCCCCGTTTCCGCGAGAATGCGCGAACGGATATCGGACGCCGTGGCAGAAGCCGAGGGGAAACCGCGTCGATTGGCAGTCACATCGAGATAGGCTTCATCGAGCGACAATGGTTCGACGAGGTCGGTATATTCGGCAAAAATTGCGCGTATCTGGCTGGAAACTGCGCGGTAGACCTCAAACCTTGGGGGCGCAAAGATGAGGTCCGCGCACAACCGCCGCGCCGTGACGCACGGCATCGCCGAGCGTACGCCGAACACGCGCGCTTCGTAACTTGCCGCCGTCACCACGCCGCGCTTCGATCCGTGGCCAACCGCCACCGGTTTTCCGCGCAGGTCCGGATTGTCGCGCTGCTCGACCGACGCATAGAATGCGTCCATGTCGATGTGGATGATCTTGCGCGTTGTGTTCATCGATGCCGGGACAGGATATCGTGTCCCCCAATGCCGCCACCACGCCACAACGGGACACGATATCCCGTCCCAAATCAGGGCGAGCGTAGAAACAAACCGATCGTCAACGCAATGCCGATGAGAATTACGGCCACGCGCAAGGCGGTTTCGTTCACGCGCGCGAGCATGAGGCTTCCTGCAATCCCTCCTGCGATCGCTCCGGCAGCGCAGATTGCCGCTTGAAACCACCGCACTTCGGACGAGAAGAGAAAGATCGCGAAAGCCGACGCATTCATCACCGCGGCGAGCAGATTCTTCGTGGCGCCCGCCGCGCGGATCACAAAACCTGCGGCCGTCAGTGCGGCGAGCATCAGAATGCCGATCCCGCCGCCGAAATACCCGCCGTATATTGCGATCAGAAACTGTGCCGCCGCGGTGCCGTTGCGCCCGAGCCTTTCCGCGCTCTCGGATTTGGGTCCGAAACTGCCCCAAGCGAACACGGCCGTCGCAAACAGCACCAGCCAGGGAACCAACCGTGCAAAAACGCTCGCAGGCGTAACCAGCAGCAGAACCGCTCCGATCACGCCACCAGCAAGGCTGATGACGACAAGCGCCTGCAAAGGCAGCGCCGTGGCGCCCGAGACCAGTTGCCGCCCCGTCCACGCCGTAGCGATCTGCCCCGGAAAGAGCGCGACCGTGGACGTGATATTTGCCGCCCGCGCGTCCATGCCGGTGAACATCAGCGCCGGCAGGGTGATGAACGAGCCGCCGCCCGCGAGCGCATTCTGTGCACCCGCCCACAACGCGGCGAAGAAAAGAATTGTCAGGGCCATGTGCGGCGACACCGAATCGCCGGCACCTTAAAGTCCTCACCGTCAACTTGTCGAAGGGTGAACCCTGCGGCTTTGGCACGATGTGCGTCGGCGACGGCACCAAACGAAATGCGGGCCGCAGGGAGCCCGCATTTTCACGCGATCGGATGAACCTGCTCTACTGCGCGGCCACCTGGCTCTGGGCGTTGCACCTGTCCTGCACCTGGAGCTTCTCGACGGCCACAATGCGGCCCTTGAGATCCCAGATCTGGTACGGAGCGTTTTCATGGGTCATTGAACCGACCGGGACCCCGAGCGTGAGCATCGTGGCGGCGTCCAACGTGCGTGCACTCTCCTGCTGATCGGCCACCTTCTGGTAGGCGTTGGTCAGCGTGACCTTGAAAGCAGCAAGCTGCGCGCAGTTCAGATAGGCGTATTCCGAGGTTGGGATGTTGGCCGGCTTGATGCTCTCGGGCGACGCCGCACAGCCCGACAAAGCGATAGCGAGCGCGGCAGCCGCAAGGCCGCGTTGAACCGTTTTCATGACATTCCCTTCGATTTCTGTCGCACGGATCATGCGTCGCGCGCGTACAGTTCTCTTAAGTCTGTAACCGTATCAACTCAATGAAAAAACTTGGTTACCAACACGAATCGATGCAAATGCTGTCGCTCATTCGAGTGTTCATTTTAAGGAATTGTACACGATGTAGTACATCAGCCTGTTCGGCCGTCATCCAGTCCCTTGCGCCCCGTCAATTCGTGGCAGGTTTGCGTTTGAGATCATGTTCCGCTTCGCTTTTGTTAACCACGATTCGCGCACGGAACATCCGGGCTGGGGCGAATTTCTTGTTCCAGGGCGAGGGTGACCTTTGGCGCCCGGTGCGGCCCGGTCCCGGCACGAAAATGCATCAGCGGCCAGCCCGGCCGAACTTCCGCCCGAACTTAAAGAAAGCCCGGGGCGTTTCCTCCCCTGCTTCGCCGCAGGGAACTTCATGGCCGAAACCCGCGCCCGCATCCGGGATAGAGATGGTCCCGCAGTGCCCGACTCCCAGCTGCGTTTCGCCGCATCCGTCATCGTTGGCGCGATCGCGGCCTGCGCGATCTATTTCGCGCGTCCTGTCCTCATCCCGCTCGCGCTCGCGATTCTCCTCGCGTTCGCCCTTGCGCCCATCGTGACGGTATTGCGGCGTCTCCATCTGGGTCACGTGACGTCGGTGTTGCTGACCGCCCTCTTTGCCGTCGCGGTCATCGGGGCGCTGGTCGCGTTCATCGGATCACAGCTCGCGAACCTCGCGGCCGACCTGCCCCGCTACCAGCTCACCATCGCGGGAAAAATTCACGCCGTCGAACAGACGGCGAAGTCGAACGGCGTCATCGCCCGTGCCTCCACCCTGCTCCAAAACCTGGACAACGAGATTTCTGCGGGTACGCCACCGGAGACCTCACCCGCCGTCAAAGGCTTGAGGCGAACGCTCGCGCCGCATCAGCGCGACACGACGCCCGTGCCCGTCGTCATTCGCCCCCAGAACGCGACGCCGCTCCAGATCATCGGCAACATCGTCAAACCGCTGCTCGAACCACTCGCAACCGCCGGCATCGCCATCATCTTCGTCGTGTTCATCCTGCTGCAGAAGGAGGATCTCCGCGATCGCTTCATCTGGATGGCCGGCGCGGGCGATCTGCAACGTGCGAAAATGGCGCTCGACGACGGCGCGGCGCGGCTGAGCCGCTATCTTCTCGCGCAGACCGCCATCAACACCGCGTTTGGGTCGGTGATCGGTACAGGCCTCTGGCTCATTGGCCTGCCGCAGCCCTGGCTCTGGGGACTGGTCGCGGGGATCCTGCGATTCGTACCCTACATCGGCGTGCCGCTCGCGGCGCTCACGCCGCTGGTCCTGTCGCTCGCAGTGGGGAGCGGCTGGTCGATGATGTTCTGGACGGCCGCTCTCTATTTTATTCTCGAACCCGTTGTGGGCCAGCTCGTCGAACCCATCGCCTATGGGCGCAGCGTCGGTCTTTCGCCCGTGGCGGTGATTGTGGCGGCGACGTTCTGGACCTGGGCCTGGGGACCGATCGGTCTCCTGCTCTCCACGCCGCTCACGCTCTGTCTCGCGGTCCTGGGACGCCACGTCGAGCGATTGCGATTTCTCGACGTGCTGCTCGGCAATCGCCCGCCGCTCGCCCATGAAGAAAGCGTGTACCTGCGCATTCTGTCCGGGGATCCGGACGACGCCGCGCGGCTCGCGGAAACCTACCTGAAAGACCACACGCTTTGCGACTATTGCGATGTTGCGCTGAGAGCGCTCGTGCTTGCGCAGGATGACATCGAACGGGGTGCGATCGACGACGGGCGTGCTGCCGATTTCCGGGCGATGATCGAGGTCCTGATCCAGAATCTGGCTGATCAGGAGGAGGCCGTGTCGCCGGCCGACCCCATGCGAGCGTGCCCGCCCCAAAAGATGTACT
>DATGGN010000062.1:0-16595 GCA_035308485.1 Rhizomicrobium sp. | reverse complement strand
CTTTGCAGGTTATCGTTCGCGACAATAACATCGAGCAAGCGCTGAAGGTGCTGAAAAAGAAGATGCAGCGCGAAGGAGTCTTTCGCGAAATGAAGCGCCGGAGCTCTTACGAAAAGCCATCGGAAAAGCGGACCCGTGAACGCGCCGAGGCGATCCGCCGCTACCGCAAACTGCAACGCAAGCGTCTTCAACGCGAGAGCGGACTGCCGCGCCAGGCCCGGTAGCTCGCGCTTTGGCCTCCGTCACTTCCGTGAAACAGGCCTTTGCGAGGCTCGGCAGGTTGACGGGCATCCCAGGCGCCGGGGGCTCCTCTGCGTCGGCGTTCGCCGTTGGCGCCGTGCCCGTTGTACATCATCCCAAAATAATCTGAATGCGGTGATCCGCGTTGTCGTCCTTCAGCGGAATGGGCAGATTCCTGCTGCCGGTCATCACCTCGCCGTCGATCTTGGCGGCGAGAATGCCGCGACAGACGCCGAGCGGGTTTTCCACCACGATGGCATAGCGCGAGGAGCGGTAACGGAAGGAGATTTCGAAGCCGGGCCAGTTTCGCGGGATGCAGGGATCGAGCGTTAGACTTCCGCCATTCGGGCGGAAACCGAGGAGCCTTTCCAGTGACACACGGTACATCCACGCCGCCGAGCCGGTGTACCAGGTCCAACCGCCGCGTCCGACATGGGGCGGCACCGCGTAAATGTCCGCGCAGACCACGTAAGGTTCCACCCTGTAGCGGTGGACGCCGGGCGGATCGCCGGCATGATGGATGGGATTGAGCATGGACAGGATTTCGCCGGCCCGGTCTCCATCACCCTGCATGGCCCAGGCCATCGCCGCCCATAACGCGCCATGCGTGTATTGCCCGCCGTTCTCGCGAATGCCCGGCGGATAACCTTTGATGTACCCCGGATCGCGCGCGGGATTGTCGAAAGGCGGGGCGAGCAGCAGCAGCAGCTGTTCCTCGCGGCGCAGGAGATATTTGTCCAGTGCGGCCATGGCCCGCGCGGCGCGCGCGGGTTGGCCGGCCCTGGAGATGACGGCCCACGATTGCGCGATGGCGTCGATCCGGCATTCATTGTTCGCGACGGAGCCGAGCGGCGCGCCGTCGTCGAAATAGGCGCGGCGATACCAGTCTCCGTCCCACGCCTGACGTTCGACGGAATCGCGCAGCGTGTCGGCAAACTGCCGCCACTCCGCCGCGCGCTCGGCGCTGTTGCGTGCGTCGGCGATGTTCGCAAATGCATTCAGCGTCGAGAAAAGAAACCAGGCGAGCCATACACTTTCGCCCTTCCCGCCCTCGCCGACGCGATCCATGCCGTCGTTCCAGTCGCCGGTCCCCATCAGCGGCAGGCTGTGCGCCCCCGTCGCAAGGCTCCTGTCCAGCGCGAGCGCGCAATGTTCGAACAGACTGGCCTGTTTGCCGGAGACCGTGGGCTGAAAGAAGCGGTCGCGTTCGCCGTCACGAAGAACCGGCGCTTCGAGAAAGGGTACGTTTTCGTCGAGAACGGCATGATCGCCCGTAACGTTGACGTAGTGCGCCACGGTATGCGCAAGCCAGCAGCGGTCGTCGGAGATGCGCGTGCGGGTGCCGACGCCCGATTCCGCCAGCCACCAATGCTGGACGTCGCCTTCGACGAATTGACGCGCGGCGGCGCGCAACAGATGGGCGCGCGCCAAATCCGGCCGTGACACGCAAAGCGCCATGACATCCTGCAACTGGTCCCGGAAACCGTACGCGCCGCTCGCCTGGTAGAACCCCGCGCGGGCCCACACGCGGCATGCGAGCGTCTGGTAGAGCAGCCAGCGGTTCAAAAGGATGTCGAGCGCGCGATCGGGCGTTTTCACCTGCACTGCGCCGAGAGTGGAATCCCATTGCTGCGTAACGTCCGCCAGCACTGCGTCCAGGTCGGCCTCGCGGTATTTCGCGATCAGCGCCTGCGCTTCCGCTTTCGTTGCGGCCTCGCCGAGAAAGAAGACGATTTCGGTTGTACCGACGGCGGCAAGAACGACCAGCGTCTGCAGCGCTGCGCAGGCATCGAGTCCGGCACCGGTCCGGCCCGACAAAGACGTCGCAACGGACAGCGCCAGCGGCCGGTCGAGCGCGCCGTCGCGGCCGATGAATTCCGTGCGGTCGGCCGTCCACGATGTTTGCTGTCCCTTGAGATCGGCGAAAGCCACGCGCGCGCCGAACTGCTCGTTCCACGGATTGCGCGCGAAGATCGCGCCCGTTGCCGGATCCGTCTCGCTCACCAGAAACGGCGCCGTCACGGAGCGGTGGGTGCCGAGCACCCATTCCACGTAGGCGCTGATGGAAAGACGGCGCGCACGACCCGAATGATTGGCTATCTTCAGCCGCGAAATCTTGATCGGATCTGCGGTCGGCACATATTGGAGCAACTCCAGCGATAGGCCGTGCGAGTCATGTTCGAAGCGGCTGTAGCCCTGTCCATGGCGCGCCAGATAGGTTGAATTCTTCTCCCGGATCGGCAGCGCCGTCGGACCCCACACGTCGCCGCTCTCTTCGTCGCGTACATAGATCGCCTCGCCGGGTGCATCGCCGACGGCATCGTTCGACCACGGCGTCAGCTGATTCTGCTGACTGTTGACGGACCAGGTGAACCCGCTGCCGTCGGTCGATACCTGGAAGCCGAAATCGGGATTGGCAACGATGTTCACCCACGGCGCCGGCGTGCGCGCGTTGCCTTCGACAATGGTGACATATTCGCGGCCGCCTTCCGCAAAGCCGCCGAGCCCGTTCCAGAAACTCAACTCCGCCCGTGGGAGAGGGAGCTGCGGTTCGGCGGGCGCCGCCGGGCGCCTGGCCGGCGGTGCGCCGGCCGGCTTGAGATCACGCGCCCGATTGACCTGTTCGGCCAGCGAGCCCGCGCCGCCGATCAGCGTTGCCCGCGCGCAGGCGTGAAGAAGACCGCGAACCTCCGCAGAAATCAGATCGACGCGAAGCACGAACACGCTGCCTCGCGCGTCTTCGCCCGCAAGTCTGGGCATCGATTGATTCATGCGTACCAGCGCGTCAAGCGCGGCCTGGAGGTCCTGCACATACGATGCGGCGCGCTCGTTCAGGATCACCAGATCGACCGGCAGCTGTTTCAGGCGCCAATATTCGTGCGCGTTCAGAAGCTGGCGCACGAGTTCCAGATCCTCTTCCCCGCCGATCCGGACAAGCACGATCGGCAGGTCGCCCGAGATTCCGTGCGGCCACAGCGTCGACACCTTGCGCATGCCGCCCGCGATCGCGGCGGATGAAGGTCTCAGCGTCGGATCGGAATAGAGGACGTGATTGGCGAGCCTCTGGAACAGGTACGCTTCGCTGGTGCCGATGCCGAGATGGCGAAGCTGCATCTGCGCCTGGGTCCAGGCCAGGGTCGTCGCCCTTTCGAACGCCATCGGATCGCGATGTTTGTCGGCAAGGTCGAAGACATCCTCGCGCGAAGCGGCCGCGACGGTCCAGAATGCCACGCGCGCCGTTGCGCCGCGCGGGATGCGCACACGCCGCCTGAGGCTGAAGATCGCATCGAGTACCGCACCGCTCGTGTTGGACAATGGCCAGCCGTCGACAATGGCGGCAGGCGACCGGATTGTCTGACCCCGCCCCAGAAAGCGCGACCGGTCCGTCTCGAATTGTACGTCGCCGGAACTCTCGCCTTCGACC
Source organism: Rhizomicrobium sp. (assembly GCA_035308485.1). Lineage (GTDB taxonomy): Bacteria > Pseudomonadota > Alphaproteobacteria > Micropepsales > Micropepsaceae > Rhizomicrobium. The sequence goes on along the minus strand of DATGGN010000062.1, from coordinate 12,931 downwards.
ACGGCGAGGTGCGCAGCCCAAACCTGGGGATCGCCGTCCGACCGGCGCCGCCGCGTCGCCACGATGGCGCCGAGATCGGGTTCGAACTGGGTTTCGACGAACAGCTTTGCAAACGCCGGATGCGCGATGTCGTCACCCTGCCGCGCAAGGGCGATTTCGGCATACGAGGTCACTTCGATTTCGCGCGTGCGGTTCCCGTGGTTGGTGATTGAAACGCGGCGGACCTCGGCGTCGTCCTCCGGCGAGACGGTGATGTCGAGCGTGGTTGTGAGCGTGGAGTCGCGGCGAATGATTTCCGCGCGATCCTCCAGGAACGTCACGTCATAGGAGTCGGGTTCGGCGGCGCTCGGCTGGTATGCCGCCGACAGGATTTCGCCGCTGTCGACATCGCGCAGGAACACGTAGGCGCCCCAGCCGTCGCAGGTGACATCCTCGCGCCAGCGCGTCACGGCGATGTCGTGCCAGCGGCTGTAGCCTGACCCCGCCGCAGTGATCATCGTCGAGTAGCGGCCGTTCGACAGGATGTGCGTGCGCGGCACGCGCGAATGCGCCGACGTGTAGCGGCGTTGAACTTCGGGCGTGAGGCTCGCGATCGCGGCCGCTTCCAGCGTCTGTTCCGGCGGAGGCCGTGCGACGGCGACTTCCCGCGGAACGCGTTCCTGCAACAGGAGCTCGGCTGCCTGTACGCTGGGCTCGGCATGGAAGCGGGCGCGCATGGCGCCGTCGTGAACGGCGTTCGCGATCCCCAGGATGGTCATCGCCTGGTGATGGGCCATGTACGCCCGAACGACGGCGAATTTCGCGCCCTCGGGCAGGCGGACCCGCGTGTAGTCGAGCGCCTCGTACCAGCCATAGACGCCCCGCGCGCCAAGATCGGCCATGCGGTTGAAATTCCGTACGACCGCCGCGGGATCGACCATCGCGGCGAGTCCGCTTGCGTAGGGCGCGATGACCGTGTTTTCCGCGAGCCCGCGCTTGTAGCCGAGATCGGGAACGCCGAAGCTGGAATATTGATAATTGTGTTCCATGTCACGCGCGTTGTACGCCGATTCCGAAATCCCCCAGGGCACGCCCAGGGCGGCGCCGTATTCCTCCTGGCGACGCACCACGAGCCGGTTGGTCTGTTCGAGCAGGCAGCCCGACGGTGCGCGCATGACCAGCGACGGCATCAGATATTCGAACATCGAACCGGACCACGAAATCAGTCCGGAGCCGCTGTCGATCGGCGTCAGCGTACGGCCGAGTCGGAACCAGTGCTTGGCAGGAACGTCGCCCTTCGCAATCGCGATGAAGCTGGCGAGCCGCGCCTCCGAAGCCAGGAGATCGTAGAAATTGGAATCGAGACTGCCATCGGATTCGCGATAGCCGATCGAGAGGAGCTGGCGGCCGGGATCGTACAGGAAGCCGAACTCCATTTCCGCGGACAGCCGTGCTGCCAGATCGGCGAGAGTCTCGAGGCGCCGCATGGCCAATCGCGTCGCGTCCGCGGATGTATCGACTCCGCGCTCCGCCGGCGGCATGAGCATGTCGACATCGAGACGATGGGAACGAACACAGGCCCGCAGGGCTTCCGCCCAGACGACGACCTCCGGTTCACCGCCGTCGAACTTCGCCGATTCCATGAGCCGCGCCTGTCCGCAGACTCTGTCGGCCTCCTCTTCAATTTTGCCGAGGTGGAGCGACGCTTCCGCCGCTTCGACCGGTGGCGCGCGAAGCAGCGCCGCCAGACGGTCGACCGCCGCATCCAGCGCGGGCGATGCCGCGCGGTGGGCGCGTCGATCCTTTGTCGCAACCGCCAGGGATTCCCGCAGGAGCGCGAGCGTGTCGGAGAGACCCCGCAGCCGATGCGCGTTCACGAGCGGTCCGGACGCGATCTCCCGGCAGGCGTTGCCGAGCGCGATCAGGTGTCCCGCAAGATTGCCGCTGTCCACCGACGAGACATATTTGGGCTCGAGCGCGCGAAGATCGCGCGTGTCGTACCAGTTGTACAGGTGACCGCGGTACCGCTCCAGCTTCTGCATGCTCACCAGGGTCTCTTCCAGCCGCTCCATGGCGTCCATTGTCCCCAGCCAGCCGAAATCGCGCGCGGCGACGACCGACAGGAGATAGAGGCCGATGTTGGTCGGAGACGTACGGTGCGCGATCACCGGTTTCGGATCTTCCTGAAAATTGTCGGGCGGCAGGGCATTGTCTTCCGCGCTGACGAACCGTTCGAAGAAGCGCCAGGTTCGCCGCGCGATCATCCGCAAGGCGGCCGCGTCGTTCGGCGCAATCGTCAGATGTCCGGCCTCCGGCGGCGGCAGGCTCGCCCAGCGCGCGGCCAGCGGCGAAAACACCCAGAGAGCTCCGAACGGCGCGGCCATCGCCCAGGCAGGATGGCCGGCGAAGGCCATGGCGATCGCCACGATGGCCGCAAAGGCGGCGCTCGCGGCAATCTGCGCGATCAGCGAACGCGGATCGAACTGCGAATCGTCGTTGGTCTGGGAGGTCGTCACCCATTCGAGCAGGCGGCCGCGACGGACGAAAAGACGAAACAGCGTGCGCGCGACGGCATCGACCATCAGCCACGCCTGATGCGCGAGAAAGGTGAGCAGAAAGGCGCTCTGCAGCATTCCCCGCACGAAATCGCCGCCCAGATTTCGCAGATGTGTACGCAAGGGGATTGCCATGCTTCGCGGCACGATGGCGGCGATCACCGGAAGAAAAGGCGGCAGCATGATCGTCAGGACAATGACGAGGGTCCACGTCGCTGCCGCCGCAAGCGGCAGGAAGAGCCACGCAATCAGCATGGCGAGAAGCGCTGCGGGGGCCGACAGGGAGCGCCGCAGATTGTCGAGCATTTTCCAGCGGCCCATCAACGGGATCGTGGTTTCCGGAGACGCGGAATGCGCCTTGCGGCCTCGTCCGAAAATCCACGGCAGCAACTGCCAGTCTCCCCGCACCCAACGATGCTGGCGGGCGGCGGCGACGTTGTACCGTGAGGGAAATTCCTCGACGAACTCGATATCGGAAACGAGGCCCGCGCGGGCGAGGATTCCTTCCAGCAGATCGTGGCTCAGCACCGTGCTGTCGGGAATCTTGCCGTCCAGCGCCGCCTCGAAAGCGTCGACGTCGTAGATGCCCTTGCCGCTGTACGTGCCTTCTTCGAAGAGATCCTGGTACACATCGGAGACGACCACCGCATACGGGTCGAGACCGTTCGGACCGGAAAAGACGCGCTGGAAAAGCGAGCCTTCGCTGCCGATCGGAAGCGAAGGCGTAACGCGCGGTTGCAGGACGGCGTGCCCTTCGGTGACGAGACCGGCGCGCGGATCGAAATGCGGCCGGTTGAGCGGGTGCGCCATCTTTCCGACGAGGCGCCTGGCGACGCCGATCGGCATGCGTGTGTCGGCATCGAGGGTAATGACGTAGCGGATACCGGAAGGAAGCGAAGGCGCCCGGCCGTCTACGGGCAGAAAATTCGTATCGGTGGCGCCCCGCAGAAGGCGATCGAGTTCATGGAGCTTGCCGCGCTTTCTCTCCCAGCCGATCCATTTCTGTTCGCCGTCGTTCCAGACCCTCCGGCGGTGCAGGAGGCAAAACCGCGGCGCGCCGCCGGCGCGCGGATAACGTGCATTCAACGCGGCAACTGCGCGCACGGCCTCGGCGACGATCGTATCGTCGCCCCTCGCATGCTCGGTGGGCGAATCGCCCCAATCCGACAGGAGCGCGAACGAAAGATTTTCGTCCGCGTTCGAAAGGTAGTGCACCTCCAGGCGCTCGATTTGACCGGTCACTTCGGACTGCGCGGTCAGGAGAGTCGGTACGACCACGATCGCGCGCATGTCCGGCGGAACGCCGTCGCGCAGTTCCAGGCCTGGCAGGAAAGCGGCGCCGACCAGATGGGTGATCGCACGGTTCACCACCGCGATTGCAACGTCGGAGGCGGGAACGAGGCCCGCGATCGCGAGCGCAATCAGCACCCGGTCAACAGCCCCGGCATGGGCGACACCGAAAAGCCCAGCGGCGAGAACGCCGAGGGTCACCGCCGCGACCATGCCGACATAGCTCATCACGCCGAGGGCCGTGTTCAGACGGAAGAGCCTTGTACGCAAAGGAACCCGGCAGCCGAGTTGCCGCTCGAAGGCGACGCGGCCATCGCCGATCAGCGCGTATCCCGGATCGCCTTCGCGGGCCCGTCGCGCCGGCGCCGCCATGGCCGCGCGCTTCGCCGCGGCGATCAGGCGCCCCGCGACGTCGCTCTCGTCACGCCCCGAGGCGCGCGCGAGAGCCTCGATTTCGCGCCGGTACAGATCGCGCGTCGGGAAATCCATCGCCGCGAAGTCGCTACCGGCACGCAGAATGGCATCGATCGGGCCGACGCTTTCGACGAACTCCGGCCAGTTGATCATCGACACCAGGCGCATGCTGGTGATCACGTTGCGCACCGTGACGTTCATCGCGCTCTGAAACTGGAATTCCTCGCGCACGACCTGATCGGTGTTCGTGCCCTCGGCGGCCAGCCTTTCATTCAGCCAGCGCAGCGCCGGCGTTGCGCTGGGATCGCGATCGCGCAGGCGCCGGGAGAGCTGTACGGCGAAGGCCGTGGACCACTGCACCGTCGCGAGGCTTCTGAGGACCGTGGCGGAGGACTCCGGATCGCGGTCGGCCGTACCGAGGATTCGATCGGCAAGGTCGTCGGCCGTCCGGCTGGCCGAAAGCCGCACGACGATGGCTTCGGCAAGACGCCGCAGGTTTTCCACAAGGGTGATGCGGAGCGTGATCGCGATCGCCCACAATTCACCGATGGTGAGTGGCTGTACACGCTGGTAGGCCTCGACGAAGCGCGTGAGCTTTTCGATATCGAAGGCGCTGTCGGTGTGAGCGACGATGGCCCAGGCTACGCCGAAGACGCGCGGATAACCCTCCAGTGGACCTTCGGCGAGCTTCGGCAACCGGCGATAGAACCCGGCCGGCAAATCCTGCTTGATCTCGCGGACCTGTTCGTCGATGACGTGAAAGTTGTCGAGCAGCCATTCCGCCGCCGGCGTGATCGCCTGTTGCGCGCGCGTGGCCCTGACGACCTTGCGATAGGCCTCCTCGATCACGCGGGAATTTTCGTACAGCCGCGGAGCCAGCAGGCGCGGGGCCCTCCCCGGAGGCGCAATGGTCTGCGCCCTGGCGAGACTCTCGGCGTGCTGTTCGAGGCGTTCGACGCTGAACAGCTCGGCGCGGATCGCAGGCTCCGGCTTGCTGGAATTTACGCGGCGGCCCGGGAAACGGCGCAGGCGTGAAATATCCAAGCTGTCGCGCCTCGCAAGAAATTGGTTGTTGACGATCCCAATGTGACCGTTCGCCACCTGGATGGCCATCCCCTCGCTGGGCGCCAAATTCCAGGAGGTTTCGGCGTGATTGCCGCGATAGCCCCCGCGATCATCGAAGCCACATCGGTTGTCGATCACGCAGCAGCAGCGATCCCGGCATAACACGCGACGCCATGCGTGACCATGATCAGTGTGCTTCAGGCGGCTCGTAAAATCTGTGCTCTTTTGACCATATCGAGCCTCTCGTGGCGGGTAGGGCGGCGGGGGTACGGTTTGGCAATCATGTACAGTTCTACGGATACGTGATCCTGCCGGAAAGACCGGCAACTACCACCCGGAGAAATCTTCTCGGCACCCACGTACAGCCCTGAGAGCGCCGCACGCCGGGCGCGTCCCCGCATGGCTATTCAGCGATTGGTGTCTGGGTTTGGGTTCCGGCCAGGCAGCGCCCGGGCTCCGCAGTCGCACAACACTGTGACGTACCCGTCACGGGTTGAGACATGAAAACCCTTCGAGAGCCGGTCGAAATTTTCCCCTTGCATTTTGGCGGCAAAACCAGCCTTGCCGCGTTCTGGACACTTGAAATTGGTCGTTCGCATGGAAGGCTCGACCATGTGGTTGTTTCCCTGGCGTATTGACAGCTTTGACCAGGCAGATTCGATCCACGCCACTCTCAGTGCGCGCGCGCTGCTCTTTTCAGGCGCCGCATTTCCAGCTCCACGTCCTCGGCGAATTTCACCTGCTCGGCTTCGACCTTGCAAAGACGTTCTCGCAGCCAGTCCAACTTCTGACTGTCCGACCTTGCATTCCATTCCTGATCTTCCACGACGTTTCTCCGGTTGGTTTTGCGGCGGTCCGACAAAGAGCATATCAGAAACACCGGGTGCGCGAGCGCGTCCAGGCGGGTTTCTTTCGCCAGTTGCGAATCGCCCGCGTCGGACGTTTTGGCATTTTGTTCGGGCAGAGATTGCAATCGCACGCCTGTTTCGCTTTTCAGCGATTTTGCTGGTACCATGCGCTCATGACCCAGGAACCGACAAAATCCGAACTTCTCACCAAGGCGTATAACGATGCCCGGAACGCTCGCGCGACAGCGTGGGCGGCAGGGAACAAGGCGGATATCGACATCGCGGAAAGTCGCATGGCCGAAATTCAGGCCCAAATGCGAATGATCCATACACGCTGAAAAGCCGAAGTGCTGGTTTGCCCGCCAGACCGGCACGAAAACCGCGATGCAGCGGGCGAACAAAGAATCGTGTAGCCATCACACGTGCACAAAAGCATGGCGAAGAATCGGGGATACGAAGCGACCGCCCGGGAAATTGTGAGCAATTTTGCTCAGCATCGGGTTCGCGGGATCGTTATCGTCACGTGCCCACGAACGTCTTATTCCGAGATGTTGGCGAGATTCGGTCAGGCTCGTTGGCTCCGATCACGATCGGGCATCTGCCGGCCCCAGCTGCCGCATCGCTCCGAGTGCGCGCCCCGTTCGGAGTACCCTGTCAGGGATATGGACTTTGGACAAATTTGTGGAGCAACGGCAATGGACAAATTCAAAGGATACCGAGGCATCGAATACGATATTCATCATCGCGACGAAACGCGATGGGAATGGTTCGCCTATCCGAAAAAAGAGGAGGGGCCGCGTCTTAACGGAGGAGTCAGCGGCACCTACGAAATGGCTTTAAACGCGTGCATGGCCGCCATCGATGGCTGGCTGGCGCAAAATTCAAACTCATAATCGGGACGCGAAGCATCGATATCTGCACCTTTGTCGGAACACTCGCCGCATGACTTCAGCGACCGGAATCATCGGGCTTGTGCAATTGCTTGAGCACGGCCGCACCGGCCGGCGCCTGTTTGGTGGCTTTGTCCATTTGGTGGCTTTGTCCAGCAGATTGCTGCTTCCGTTCGGCCTCTTTTCTTGGTAACACCTTTTTTGTGAACCGGTCCATTGAGGCACCCTCAAGAAAGCGCGGCCGTCCTGCCGGCGGCAGGGATCCGTACATTACAGCGCGGCTGCCCGAAGACATGATTCGCGATCTTGATCGTCTTGCGCACGAGCGGCGCGCCACGCGGTCCGAAGTGTTGCGCGATCTCCTTCGGCCGGCACTCGACGCTGTTCAGTGGGGCAAGGCGAAGTAATGCACGACAACAACGATACGAGGACATGAAAGCCGCCGAGCTGACGGCGATGGAAATTTACGCTCTCAAAGCCGTTTCGGAGGGGCACGTAATTTCATCGCAGCATAGAGACAAGCTCTTGCGCCTCGGCCTTATCCGCTCCGGATCGCGCTGCGATTTGATCACATGGTCAGGGCAATTGCGCTTGTGGCGGGGCAGTTGACCGGCTGTTTCTGTAGCCAGCCATAAGGTTCTGTAGCCACCCATAAAGGAGCACAAATCCGCCAGGCTAGCGCGAGTTCCTGGCCTTCACGGGCCGGAACGGATCCCGTTTGCCAAAATGCGGCTTCGCGTCAGTTGTTTTGACAGGAGTTGCTGCGCGCTCGATCCTCGGACGGGGCTTTGCGGATCCAGACCATCGTTGGAAAATGCTTTTTGCCATGTCCGTTTCTAGGACCGCGGTGCTAATTATCCGTCAATTTCGAAGAACTGGCGGCACTCCCGTAATCAGTTCGTATCGATCTGCATTCCGGTCTCCGCCTTCAGCCAGGCGCGCGCGCGGTGGCGATTGACCGCCCAGACTTCCCCGGCTTTCTCTTTGGGCCGGTGGAACAGCGCATTTTCCGCTGTACAGCGGGTGCTGGCTCCCTTCGGCGGCGCTTCGCCTGCACAAAATCTCCGGAACGCCCGCTCGATTTCGTCTTCGAATTTCAGCGATATTTCCCCACGCTCCTTTTCGCGGCGCGAGCGGATTGCACGCATGATGGACCACCGCCGCAGCCCTCCGGGATGGGGCAGCAAGACGCGAATCAGATCCAGCACATTGGCCCTTTCCGTTTCGGAGAGACCGACAGCCGGCTCCATATGGTGTTCGCGAAAAGCACCTTCGGTCGCTTCGCAGCCCATGTCTTTTCAGCCCAAAGAATCAGCGCGGGGAAGGCGGCCAGAAGATTTCTGGTCCGCCGCCCTTTTGATCCTTATGCCGCCTGCAGATTGACAGCCTTGCTGCCCCGCGGGTCCGGCTGGATGTCGAATGAGACGCGCTGGCCTTCGTTCAGACTCCGCATTCCCGCTACTTCGAGGGCCGATGCATGGACGAATACGTCCTTGCCGCCGCCTTCGGGCGCGATGAAGCCGAAGCCTTTGCTGATATTGAAGAACTTCACTGTTCCGATCGTCATGTTTTCTCCTGATGAAATCGGGGTTCCGCGCGAGACTCCTGTCCCGGCGGCGCGATTGGGAAACCATCAGATCGTAAAGTCAGGCCATCGTGTCCGGGCGCGCACTCAAGCGAGTCGGATTACAACAGTGCGCTTCAAAATGACGGACGCCGTCGCAAGCTCAGTATGGGCGTTTCGTGCGCAGATTACAAGCCGCGGTATCGATGGTGGATCAGGTAGCGATCGCCCGGAGCAGAATCTCCCAATGCGCCCTGTGTTGACCGATTAACAGCTGAGGGCCCCCACAAGCGATTTAGGATTTCGGACAGTTGGACGTGGGCGTCAGACCCTCCGTGGCGGAGGCGGGCACGGTGACGTTCAGAAGAACCTCGTATTGCCGCGCCAAGGCTTCCCACAGGGTCGCCGCCTTCAGCCATTCATCGCGCTCGTGATTGTCCATGCATTCGTTGGCCCTCTGATACGCGTCCAAGGCCTGACGCCTGGCGTAAACGATCCTTTCCATCGATATCACCCCGTTGTATCAGCCGCTCCGCTCGTATTTTTCAACAAAGCGCCTGGCGGTTTCAATGCCCTAATCAAGCCGTTGCCGCCTGCGCCATTTCATTCCGCGACGTCGGGATACATTTCCGCATGTGCGGTATTGTGTCCCTAGTGTCCTGCTGGCCGATACTTGGGCTCTCGCTTCCGGCAAAGGGCATGTCTCGCGCGGACCTGCATTTGTTCAGAATAACCGCGGACCACAAATCGTTTATTCGCGGCTCGAACATGCGTCACCATCAACCCGCTCTTGAGATTTGGCTTTTTCGTCCTATCTGTATAGAGTGGATTATTGCCGCCACCGCGAACGCGAGGTCTCCGGGCGGCTCCTGATTTTCTCGACGATATTCCGGCGGCGCAAAAGGCGCCTTCGCGCTTTCGGCAGAAAACGACTCCTGCCGGGTTCGCGCGATTTGGGTGCAAGCGTGCTGGAGAGAGCGCGGCGGCGGGCTGGCAAGGCGCGAGCTTTGGGAGCTTCGTTGCCGCCTCTCGGCAATTGCAAGGACCAGGATGACGACGCGCACCACAGGCAGAACGGTGACTTTTCACCATCCCTTCGTGCTGGACGGACTCGCGCGCGAGGTAGCTGCCGGTACGTATCTCGTGGAGACGGAGGAGGAACTCATGGACACGGTCTTGTCGCCGGCGTGGAAGCGCGTTTCGACGGTGATCCGATTGCGGACAGCCGCCGGGATCCAGGACGTCTCCATCGATCCGAAGCAGCTGAACGCGGCGTTGGCACGCGATCAGGCGCTCCCAGACACTCAATCATCCGAAACTGCGGCACCGTCGATGGGGCTTGGCAGCCGGACGCGCAAAACCTGAAGGAGACCGACACTTGGAAATCACCATCTATCACAATCCGGATTGCGGCACCTCGCGCAACGCCCTTTTCGCCATCCGCGCCGCGGGCCATGAGCCGCGAATTTTCGAGTATCTGCAGACGCCCTTGTCCCGCGGCGCCATCGCCGCACTCGCCAATCACATGAATATCCCGGTTCGCAGCCTTGTGCGAAGGAAGGAACCGCTGTTCGTGGAGCTTGGCCTCGACGAGAAGGATGTCACCGAGGACGAATTGCTCAACGCAATGGCCGAGCACCCGATCCTGCTCAACCGCCCGATCGTCGTGGTACAAAATGGCGGAAGAATTACCGCACGCCTGTGTCGCCCGAGCGAAACCGTGAAGGTGCTCATCGCGGCGGAGAGCGCCCGGGCGTGATGTCCGGTGAAGCCTTTCGGCTGAGCCGCGTCGAAGCCGAAGGCTGGAACGCGGCGCGTCGCGTGCCGCTCGCCGCTCTTGCGCAGCTGGACAGCGAGAAGATCGCGGCGCTCAACCCGTACACATATGATCCCGAACAGACACGCTGGAACGCCGGATTCGCAAACGCACTCGCCTCCTGGCACCGCTAGCGCGCGCGGGACGGCGAATGTGCGGCCGGTGTTCGCCGTGGAGCGCTTCGCGGCACCCGAACAGGAGAACAAAATGTCTGGAGAACATCACAGGGTTGTATTCGGCACCGGTGCCGACATGAAGTACAGACTGTGCAACAGCGAGAAGGAAGCCCGCGGCCTGGCCGCCGACAAAATTCATCGCGGCTATGTCAGCCAGGTTGCCGTCGAGGAATGCAGACAGGGGCAATGGGTTCCGACAAGAACCCACGAGTTCCGGGGTTAGGACAAGACAGCCGATGATGAATGCGAAAACGCCCTCCGGCCGGAAAGCTCTCGATCCGGCAGTTACCGTGCACCTCCCCGAAAGCACGCTTCAGGCCATCGACCGTCTCGCGCATCAAGGCCGGGTGCCGCGATCGGAGGTAATCCGTCGTCTTGTCCGGAAGGTGCCGGCTGACGAGATGCCTCCGTTTCCGAAACGGATTCAGCCGCTTAAAGCGTTGGAGCACTAGGGGAGGCACCGGCAATGGAGCGGCGCAACAAAACCGGCGCCTTTGCGATCGCCCGGACGGCGGCATCGGCTTGCGTCTGTGTCTTGCTCGAATGCACAGCAGCATTGGCGTATCCGGATCTCGACTGGAAGATGTATGACAGTGGCAGTGGCGCCGGCGACAGGACTTTATGCTTTTACGAAGAACATTCGATCGATCGGACGCATCGGGGCGTTGTACGGGCATGGACGAAATGCCTGGCTCAAAGCCGGCTTGATGCCGCCGGTTCGGATCATCTGAATGCGCTCTATTCGCGGGCCATGATCGATTTGCTCGCCGACCGGCATACATATGGATACGTGCTGCCGATCCTCTCCGCGGAAACGCTCGGCAGGAAGGAAGCTTCTGCGGCCGTCAAGTACGAAGTCGTCGCCGATCTCGCCGGGGCGGCTCCCGAGACCATGACGTTCTACGAGGTGGACTGTCGATCACGCCGTGAGCGCTTGATCGAAGGCACATTGGGCGACAAATCTGTCCAGCCTTCCGGCTGGAAGAGTCCATCATCCAAAGGGTCTGCCCGCCTTCGTCAACTGCTATGCCAGTGAATCGACGTTACGTGTGTGTCGTCGCGCGGGTACGGGCTAAAGGTCTCTCAACGTGAGCTGGCGGCGCGGTCAGGCGATCCGCACGGCGCCCGGCTGAACGAGGCGGTCGATTTTACCTTGGCTCGCCGCCGGAGGAGATGCGAATTTGACCTTTTCCTTCCCGGTACAATCCATTGCGGCAACGTATTGATTCCACTCCGCAGCCCGATCGGGTCGCTCTCGAGGTAACGCCCGATGCTCAGGAGACCCACATTATCATTCTCGTATGTACCAGGCGCAATCAGGGCTTGCGGAGCGCTGGTGTTTGAGGGAGCTTTTCTCGCGGCTTGAACCCTTCCCATTCGAGCGGCGTATAGGTATCGGCGAAGGTTTCTTCCAGGATCGTGCTGTAGATGTCTTCACCGTTCGAACTGTTGGTCATGATCAAGACGCCGGATCTGGGCTTTTCGAAGCAGACGACATAGTGCCGCCAACCCTCGTCGTGACCTTCCTTGAAGAATGCCTCGCCGAAGGGCGAGAAATAGAGACCCCAGCCGAGACCGTAGCTCAGTCGAATGTCGTTGTTCTCCGTTGTGGTGTCGGTGGAGAGCGAGGGAAATTCGTGCGCCGTCTCGATGCGGATTTGCGGCCTGAACATGAGTGCGCGCATCCTTGCATCCAACAGTTTTCCACTGAGGATTGCGCTCACGAACCGGGAGTAGTCCCGGAGCGTGGTCTGCATGGAACCGGCGGCATCACCTTTCCTGCGCCGCTCCGGTCCCAGCGATCGCCCCTGTTCGTTGTAACCATTGCAAAGATTGTGCTCGAATCGCGGCTCCCACACCATGCTCGTCTGCGTCATCCCGAGCGGACCGAAGAGTCGCGCGTGCATCAGCGCGTCGACGGATTTTCCCGTAACCGTTTCGACGACCATTTGCGCGAGCGCGATTCCTTCGCCCGAATAGGCAAATCGCGAACCCGGCGGAAAATAAATGCGAAGCTTCCTGTCGTCCGTAAAGCGTCGCCAGTTTGGAAATCCACTCGTGTGATCAAGCAGCATCCGCATCGTGATCTGTCTGTAACGCGGGTCTGCGGCCAGATCGCGATAGGGCGGGTATTCGGGCAGCGGTCTCGGCAGGTATCGGAACACCGGCTTGTCCAGATCGATGATCCCGTCCTGAACAAGTTGCATCACCATGACGGCGAACGCCGTCTTGGTGAGCGAGGCCGCGGTCACGACGGAATCGGATGTGAACGGCAGATTTCGTGCGGCGTCGCAGACGCCGTAGGTCTTCATGTAAACCGGCTGACCGGCATTG
>DATGGN010000061.1:0-6995 GCA_035308485.1 Rhizomicrobium sp. | reverse complement strand
TCGAAGCGGATGCCTTCGGCGAGCGTCGTCTCATAGGCGCGGTTGATCGCCTCTTTCGTCATCATCGCAATCGGCACCGAGGCTTCGGCGATCTTCTGTGCCGCTTTCGTCGCTTCCGGAAGAAGGTCGGCGAGCGGGACGACGCGCGAGACAAGGCCTGCACGCTCGGCTTCGGCCGCGTCCATGATGCGGCCGGTAAGGCACATGTCCATTGCCTTCGATTTGCCGACGAAGCGGGCGAGCCGCTGTGTGCCGCCGATGCCGGGCATGACGCCGAGATTGATCTCGGGCTGGCCGAATTTCGCGTTGTCGGCGGCGATGATGAAATCGCACAGCATCGCGAGTTCGCAGCCGCCGCCCAGCGCGTGGCCCGCGACCGCGGCGACGATCGGCTTCCTGATCGCCGCAATCCGGTCGGCGGCGCCGGCAAAGAAGTTCTCTCTGTACATATCCATGTAGGATTTCGGCGCCATCTCCTTGATGTCGGCGCCGGCGGCAAAGGCGCGCTCCGAGCCGGTGACGACGCTCGCGTGAAGCGCGTCGTCGGCGTCGACCGATTCAAGTGCGGTGACGAGTTCGCCGAGAAGTTCGGAATTGAGCGCGTTCAGCGCCTTGGGACGGTTCAGCGTGATGATCGCCACCGCGCCTTCGCGGCTCACGATGATGTTTGCGTATTCCATTCGGCTTCTCCGTTATCTCTCGCGCATTCGCATAGATTTTCCTTCCTCGCGGAGCAACAGCGGTTCGCGTTTCCGCCCGTCTGTATCAGCGGCGGCCCTTACATTTCCTCCCCCGTCGCGCGCAGCGGGATGGGGGAGGGGCCCGGCCTTGCGCCGGGGGAAGCGGTGGAAGGGGAAAGCCGTTGGACAAATGCTCCGTGTGGCTTTCCCCTTCCGCCTCACGCGCCCCTCTTGTGCGCGACCGTTGCGTTGCTTGAGCGCGAGCGCGCTCGGCACCTCCCCCATGCTCCGCACGGGGGAGGAAAATCAATCTTCGGCAGGTCTCGCGCGCTGGCGTTTCAGGAGCGAGCGCGTCCGTTTGTTTTCCAGCCGTTTCTTCTTGCTCGACGCCGGCGGTCGCGTGCGCCGGCGCGGAATATCGGGTGTCGCCGCTTCGCGCAACAGCAGGATGAGCCGCTCGCGCGCCTGGGCGCGGTTCTGCTCCTGGCTGCGCGTACGCCGTGACAGGATGACGATTTCGCCCGCCCGCGTGCGCTTCTTCCCGGCAATGCGCAGCAGTTTCTGCCGCACCGTCTCGGGGAGCGAGGGCGAGTGCCGGGCATCGAAGCGGAGCTGCACCGCGCTCGCCACCTTGTTGACGTTCTGCCCGCCGGGACCGCTCGCGAGGATGAAGCTTTCCGCGATCTCGCTCTCGTCGATGGACAGATCGGGCGTGATCTGTATGCGTGCCATGGCACACCTTTTCCCATGCCGCCGCGTGTGATCAAAGAAGAAAGCCTGGCGCCGAGGACGCAGGGGATGCGCAGAGGTCGCGGAAACGACAACCTGATTTTTCGGAGACATGAAAATGGACACTCTTGAAGGCGGGTGCGCGTGCGGGAACGTGCGCTATCGGCTCACATCGAAACCGATGTTCGTGCATTGCTGCCACTGCCGCGACTGCCAGCGCCAGACCGGCAGCGCTTTCGTCATCAACGCGCTGATCGAAACCGGCCGCATCGACATCCTGTCGGGCGCGCCGCAAGCCGTTCCCGTGCCGACCGACAGCGGCCGCCCGCACGACGTCTACCGTTGTCCGAAATGCGCAACCGCGCTCTGGAGCGACTACGGGCGGCGGCCGGCGTTGCGGTTTGTACGCGTGGGCACGCTCGACGAGGCGTCGGCGCTGGCGCCGGACGTACACATTTTCACCCGTTCGAAACTGCCCTGGGTCGGATTGCCGGCCGCCGTGCCCGCCTTCGATGTGTACTACGACATGAAGACGCTGTGGCCGGCTGAAAGCCTCGCCCGCCGCCGCGCCATCCTGGGCGAACCTCCAGCGTGAAGCATTTCCTCCCCCGTCGAGCGAAGCGAGATGGGGGAGGGGGACCGCGACCCCGGCCTTGAGCCGGGGGAAGCGGTGGAAGGGGAAAGTCACGCGTGCGTCTGCTGCCAAATGGCCTCGAGCACACGATCCAGCGAATGGTACACGGCCTCGTTCGTGACACGGACGATTCGCCAGGATTGTGAGCGCAGGTACGCCTCGCGGCGCTGGTCGTACGTCCGTCTTTCGCTTCCATGCGTCGCGCCGTCTACTTCGATCACGAGCCGCGCCCGAATGCAGGCGAAATCGACGATGTACGGCCCGATGGGGTGTTGCCGGCGAAAACGCATTCCGCCAACGCCATCGCGCAACCGGGACCAGAGAATCGTTTCGGCGTTGGTGAGGTTGCGGCGATGTCGGCGGGCGCGAACCAGCGTTTTGGTTTTGACGTACGCCACGCAGCTTCTCCACCTTTCACCCGGTGAGATTGACGGCCGCGTGTCTGCTATTTGTGGCGGATCTGTATCGAAGTGTGTACCGACCGGAAATATTGTGCGCCGGCTTGCCCCTTCCACCGCTTCGCTACGCTTGCGGTCCCCCTCCCCCATGCTCGCGTTGCTTCGCACGGGGGAGGAAACGCGCGGCCCCCGCCGCACGAAGGAAATTATCTTGCTGGAGACATCGAGCCCGCGCGGGTTACATCCGCGCGGTGCGCCAGCCGGTGGGGCGCATGGCCGAGGGCGGGAGCGCGTCGCCCATCTCGACGAGATCGGCGAGCGTCGTCCAGCGGTCAGCCGACCGCGTATAGGCTTCCTTCACGCGCGGCAGTTCGGCCGCCTCCGCCATGGCGCGGGCATGCTCCGCCATCTCGCGGTATCCATGTACGCGCTCGAGCGCGTTTTCGCTGGGACTTCGATATATCATCCGACAACTCTCCCGCCTCTCGCACTTGGGTAGGACAACGCCCTGCAGGGAGGGGAGGTTCCGCGGAAACCGTCCCAAACCGGGATTCCTGTTGCTGTTTTGCCGCCTGGGGAGCGCGCGCCGCCCGGGGTTACGGCTGCAGCATGGGCGCCGGCGCGAGCTGGCGGAGCGCCGCCATCAGCTTCACCGGATCGTACGGTTTTTCGAGCCGCGGAATGTGACGATAGTCCTCGGGCACCGCCGCGCTCGCATAGCCGGAGAGGAAGAGGAACGGCACGCGGCGCGCGAGAAGCTCGTCGGCGACCGGATAGACCAGCTCGCCCGAAAGGTTGATGTCGAGAAGGGCGAGATCAATCGCCTCCGTCGCGAGGGCGCAGCGGACATCGCCCACATTCGCAAACGGCCCCACGACGTCATAGCCGTTCGTGCGCAACTCCTCCTCGAGCGCGAGATAGACGAGGAACTCGTCTTCGGCGACGAGCACGCGTGGGGGCGCCGCGTGGGAAGGACGGTCCCCCGCACTCACGGAATCTGCGCCCGGTACTGCAAGGCCGGGATGACCGCGGTGAAGCGTACGCCCTCGGGTGCGAAGGCGAGCGTGATCGTGCTCTTCAGATCGGCGCCGAGCGCGCGTTCGAGCAGGAGGCGGCCGAAGCCGTGGCGCGTGGGCGGGACGACAGGCGGCCCGCCGCTTTCGACCCACGATATCGAGAGCGCGTCGTCTGTCGCATCGATCGACCAGCGCACATCGACCCTGCCGCCGTCGGCCGAGAGCGCGCCGTACTTCGCGGCGTTGGTCGCGAGTTCGTGAATGGCGAGGCCGAGCGTCAGCGCCGCCTTGGGCGAGAGGGCGACCGGCGGTCCCGACAGACGTACATTCCCGCCCTGGCGGTAGGGCGCGAACTCGTCCTCGAACAGCGCCTGCAGTTCCACGCTCGTCCAGTCCGCTTCGGCGAGGCGCGCATGGCTCTGGGCGAGACCGCGGATACGCGCGTTGAAGGCGCCGCGCGCCTCGCGCATCTCGGGGCCGGAGAAGCTCTGCCGCGCAATCGAGACGACCGTCGCGAGCGTGTTCTTCACGCGGTGATTGAGTTCGGCCACCAGAAGGTTGTGCTGCGCCTCCGCCTTCTTCTTTTCGGTGATGTCGCGGGCGATTTTCGAGGCGGCGACGATCTCGCCCTTCTGGTTGCGCATGGGCGAGACGGTGAGCGAAATGTCGACTAGCGTGCCGTTCTTGCGGCGTCGTTGGGTTTCGTAGTGGTCGATGCGTTCGCCGCTCTTGATGCGCGCGAGGATGGTCGGCTCCTCGTGGAGCAGGTGGTGGGGAATGATGGTGGTGATGTTCCTGCCGACGATTTCTTCGGCCTTGTAGCCGAACAGGCGCTCCGCGCCCTTGTTCCAGCTCAGGATGACGCCGCTGGTGTCCTTGCTGATGATGGCGTCGTCGGAAAATTCGACGATCGAGGCGAGGTGCTCCTGTACGTTGCCGAGCTTTTTCCTTTCGGTGATGTCGACGAAGGCCGCCACCGCGCCGAAGATCTTGTTGTCGGCGCCGACGAGCGGCATGGCATTGCCGACGATGTGGCGCGGGGCGGCGCCGTCGGTGTAGCGCACTTCCATCTCGAAATCGCGCACGATCTCGCCATGCGCGGCCCGCCATACCGGCCCCTCGCGGAGTTCGCTTCCGCCCCGGAAGAGCCTGTACGTCGCGGGCCGCTCTCCGTTCTGGCCAAGGAGCGACAGATTGGCGCCTGGCGGGACATGGAACAGCGCATGCGCCGCCGGGTTCCCGGTCACGATCCGGCACTCGGGATCGCGCGTGACCCAGATCGCCACCGGCGCGGATTCCATGAGCGCCTCGAGTTCGGTGAGCCTGCGCCTTTCCGCATCGGCGATTTCGAATAGCGCCTGTTCGACGCGGCTGCGCGCCTCCTGGGCGGCGATTCGCGACAGCGCAAAGGCGAGCTGGCGGGCGATGGTGAGGCCGAGTTCGACCGCGTCGTCGCCGAAGCTGCGGGGGGCGTCGTAATAGGCCATGAACTTGCCGATCACCCGGGATTCGGCGATCACCGGAAAGAAGCCGAGCGCGCGGATGCCTTCATGGCGGACCGCGTCGTTGAGGCCGGCGTCGAGATCGGAGCGGTCAAGATCGGGAATGAAGATCGGCCGCGCGGCGATGTCGTTGCGTCGCCAGGGCGAATGGCCTTCGACCGCGCTGCGGTAGGGGTCGGAAAGGTCGCGCCAGGCGACGAAGCGCATCGGCCCGTCATTGGCGAAGAGCAGGATCGCGGCGCGGTCGCAGGCGAGGCCTTCGAACATGGCGTCCATCGTCGCGTCGTAGATGGCGTCGCGGCTTTCCGCGCGGTGGAGGCGGTCGGTCAGGTTGAAAAGGACGGCAAGAACTTCCGCCTGGCGGGCGAGTTCGCGCCGTTCGACCGCGCCGGGCAGCTTGGCGCGCGCGCCGTTCGGCTCGTCTTTTCGGCCCCCGCCGGGCCGCCCGGGGGCGTCGGCAGGGCTCCCCCCCAAGCCCGAACGGATGTCTCGCGTGTTGTCCATGCCCTGCCGCCCGCCCCGGATACAATTGACCTTAAGGGTTCCAAACGGCCCAACTGTCGGGAAAGTTCCTGTATCGCCGCTTCCTGCACGGCGACGTGATGCATCGCCGACCCTTACCCTCCCCCTGAGGGAGGGTCGAAAATCGCGCTCGCGCTCGAGCAACGAAGCGACAGTATTCTCAAACGCGATTTTCGGGGAGGGGTGTGTTGTCGAGAACCTGGGCGATTGTCTCCAGGACAAGCTCAGGCGTCTTCAGCACATCGACGTTCCAGAATCGCAGGACGCGATAGCCGTGCGCTTCAAGCCACTGGCTTCGCGCAATGTCGTGCAGGGCCTGCTGTTCGTTCGCATGATGGAAGCCGTCCAGTTCCACGACCAACGCCGCCGCGGGGCAGTAGAAGTCCGCGATGTAGACGCCGAGCGGCTGCTGCCTGCGGAAGCGTACCTTCATGCGTTTGCCGCGCAGCAGGCGCCAGAGCTTTCGCTCCGCTTCCGTAGCGCCTTGGCGAAAACCACGGGCCGCGTCGCGTTGTTTGCGCCCATAACCGCGTTCCACGACACCCCTCCCCGAAAATCGCGTTCCGCGATTTTCGACCCTCCCTCAAGGGGAGGGTAAGGCGTATGCCACCCGTATGTCTCGAACCTATGTCGGATATGTATCGAAGTTTGTACTCCCCATTTTTCGCGGGCATGGGATGGAAACGCGCAATGCACCGGCTGCGCCAGCGCTCGCGCGGCGGGTGGGAGTGGCGATTCAGTGGCAGCCCTTGTTGCGGAAGAAGAAGGCGTCGGCCGAGAGGTCGTTGCTGACGACGACGTCGCCTCTTGTTTTCTTCTGGCCGTGAAAGGCGCCGATGCCGACGCCGATCGGGTAATCGTCGGTGTTGAAATTCTGCGCCGTACCGAAGGTGCCGTCGCCATTGCCGGGCAGGACGCTGAGCTGGTTGCCGATCAGATCGGCGACGGCGAGGTCGACGTTCTTGTCGCCGGTGACCTTTCCGATCGCGAGGCCGTCGGGGCCGAGGCCAACCGGATAATCGGTGTGCGCGCCGAAACTGCCGTCGCCCTTGCCGAGGAGGATGCTGACGCTGCCGGTCTGTCCGTTGTTGTAGTTGGTGGTGGCGAGATCGAGCGTCCCGTCGCCGTTGAAATCGTAGGCGAGTACGACGTCGGGCGCGGCGCCGGTTCCGTATTGCTTGTACGTCTTGAAGGTGCCGTCGCCCTTGCCGATGAGGATGCCGACCGCGTTCTCGTTGTAGCCGGTGACGGCGATGTCGGTGTTGCCGTCGCCGTTGAAATCGCCGGTGGCGACCGAATAGGGATAGCCCGGCGTCGTGTACGTCTTCATCGTCCCGAAGGTGCCGTCGCCGTTGTTGAGGAACACGCCGACGGTGTTGTCGCCCTCGTTGGTCTCGACGATGTCGGGCGCGTGGTCGCCGTTGAAATCGCCGAGCGCGATGCCGTGCGGATAGCGGCCGGTCGCGTAATCCTTGTGCGCCTGGAACGTTCCGTCGCCATTGCCGATGAGCACG
>DATGGN010000060.1:0-4604 GCA_035308485.1 Rhizomicrobium sp. | reverse complement strand
CTATCTCACTGCCTCACTGGCTCATTGTTAACAGGCCCAAAAAGCGCAGTTGGCATTCGGCGGAGGGCGGCGGGGGCTGTAAAGCGGCAGCGCCCACTAATAATGAGGCAGTGAGGGGTAGCGGGCATGTACGTACCTATCCTCTCACCATGGGCGGCCAAGAGCCGCCCATCCAGTTGGGCGTTGAAGTTTCTCTGGATGGCCGGGTCTTGCCCGGCCATGGTGAGAAAAGGGGGCGTTACGGAACCCGTACGAAAGCATGGAAGTAATTGCCGCTGCCCTGCCACGAGCCCGTGACCGAAGCACCGCGATTGATTGCGATCGGAGCAGTGTACAGTGATCGCTTGGGGTCGAACGTATCGTATTTTCCCGCAGCCGTGCGCAGGAAGCCGTGCTCGAGACCGGCGCTGTCGTAGTAGCTTCCGGCAATCGCTCCCGCGTTGTCGATGGCCTCGGCATAGGTCGCGGCCGATCCGTCCGGATCGATGGTCGTGAATGTTCCATCAGGCGCTCGCAGAAACCCGTGTCGGACGTTGCTCTGGTCCCGCCAGGAGCCTGTAATCGCGCCCTTGTCGTTGAGCGAGTTTGGAAACGTGGCGGTCGATCCGGCCGGATCAAAGGACGTTATCGTTCCGTCGCTCGACCGCAGGAATCCGTGCGCCTGACTGGAGGTGGAGTAAGTCCCCGCGACGGTCCCGGCGGCATTGATGCCGGTAGGCTGGGTATCGACCGACCCGGTCGGATCGAATGTGGTCACGGTTCCCTTGGCACTCCGTACAAAACCGTGGATGCCGGTACAGCCGGATTGGCCGATGGCGTCGCAGTACGATCCGGTAACAGAGCCTGTGCGGTCGATGGCCGAGACAAAGGTCTCAACCTTCCCCACCTTGAATGTCGTGATCGTCCCATCGGCGCTTCGTTCGAAGCCGCGGGTGTTTTCGCCGGAAAGCGCATACCAGCCTGCGACCTCGCCATCGTCGCCGATGCATGTGGCCTCGGCGTTGCCTGCTCCCGGTACGTCGAAGGTGGCGAATGTCCCGTCGGCGCTGCGTACAAAGCCGTGGGCTGTCCCGCTGCTGTCCAGCCACGACCCGGCAATCGAACCGGCGTTGTTTATGCCGTAGGGGAACGTGTCGAGCGCGCCCGGTACATCGAACCTGGTAATCGTCGCCTTGGCGCAGGCGGACGAGCCCGCCCCCAGCATGCAGACGGCAACGAAAACAACCGGTGCTCCGCAGCGCATGGCAAGCCCCCGCATCTGCCTGGAGGGAATTCCCCGCTCACGATCCTCCAGCAGCTGGAATTATAGCGCGGCGCCGAATTTGCTGTCACGCCGCCGCCGGTGGTTTGGCGTCAGATTCCCCGGTCACTGGAGCTCGGGGCGAAGCGCGTGGTCGATCTCCATCAGCTCCACCGGGGCGCCGTTCACCTCGATGAACGCCACGCGAACGCCTTTGCTCGGGCTGTTCGGGGCGATGATGACGGTTCGGCCTTCGAGCGCCGCATCGAGATCGTGCACCTCGAACGCGACATGGGCGACGCGCCTGACGAGCTCCGGAACAGCTGAGTCCGGCCAGTAGCGCTGCCACTGGATTCCGAATGGATTGTTCGCGTGGTCGCTCACCGTGACCTTCAGATGCGGCAGGTCGATTTCCCCTTCGAACGCGGTCTCGGTCGGAATGCCGATGTGGTTGAACTTCAGCATGGTGATGTTGTTCCGTCCGCGTAACCCTCATCCTTCGACAGGCTCAGGATGAGGGCTCAAAAAATACAACCTCACCCTGAGCTTGTCGAAGGGTGAGCCATGAGCGACAGGATTTCGAACAGCATCTGCGCGCCGACCTGTGCGGTGTTGGTGGTCGCGTCGTATTGTGGCGCCACTTCGACGACGTCGCCGCCCACGATGTCGAGCCCCTTCAGCGACCACAGGATTTCCTGCACCTCGCGGGGATAGAGGCCGCCCACTTCCGGCGTTCCGGTCCCGGGCGCAAAGGCGGGATCGAGCCCGTCGACGTCGAAGGAAATGTACACCGGCCCCTCGCCCACCACGGAACGCGCCTTCTTCGCGACCCACTCCACCCCGTTGCGCGCCACGTCTTCGATGTGAACCACGGTCATCCCGGACTCGTACGAAAATTCCCACATCAGGTCCGCGGGCCCGCGAATGCCGATCTGGATTGTACGCTCCGGATCGAGCACACCATCGAGCACCGCGAGGCGGAACGGGCCGCCGTGATGAAACTTCGATCCGTCGAACTCGCCGCCCGTGTCGCAATGCGCATCGAAATGAACGAGGCCGACCGGCCGCTCTCTGCCGACCGCTTTGAGGATGGGATAGGTGATCGAATGATCCCCGCCGACCGCCAGCGGCCGCACGCCGGCGCCGACGATTTTCGTGAAGTGCGTTTCGATATCCTCGAGCGAGGAAACGAGATTGAAGCGCGAGCGGAACGGCACGTCGCCGACATCGGCAATCCGCCGGTTGACACCCGGGGCGACGTTCAGCGCGTGATGATAGGGACCGATGCGCTCGATGGTTCTGAGCGCCCGCGGCCCAAAGCGCGCGCCCGGCCGGTTGGTCACGCCGAGGTCCATCGGCACGCCGACGAGCGCGATGTCGAGATCGTCGAGGGTTTCCCTGAAGGGGAAATCCAGGAATGTCGGGAGGCCGCCGTATGGCAGGCGGCGCTTTCCCGCGCCTTCGAACAGTGCCGCGAGCAGCTTGCGCCTGGCCGGATCGCGCGTTTCGTCCGCCGACGCGTTGCCGTATCGGGCCCGCAGGCTCTCCAGTTTGTCCTTGTCCACTCGACCCTCCGACGCCGGCCCCACATGATCTTGCCCAAACCCATCATAGCCGGTCTGGAACGAAGCCCAAGAAGGATCACAGGTCGAATCCGCGCGCCGCTTCAAGGCCCATCAACAATGAGGCGGTGAGGCAGTGAGATAGTCACTCCACGGAGGGGACCGCGCGCGCCTATCAGGGTCTACAAAGAAACCGTGCTCTGCGCGCAATAAAAATCCATCGCGCACAGCGGGGCGAACGCAATCGGTATCTCACTGTCTCACCGGCTCATTGTTAAGCGGCGCTGGCGCTCCACTGACCTTGCCATTCCTGACGGAGGCAACTCGCCAACACTTCAAGGCCCATTTAACAATGAGGCAGTGAGCCAGTGAGGTACCTGTTCCGGGAGGAACATCGTGCATGCCTGTCAGACTCCCCAAGGAAAGCGCGCTCCGCGCGCAACAAAAATCGATCGCGCGCAGCCGCGCGAACTTAATCGGTATCTCACTGCCTCACCGGCTCATTGTTAAAGGGCGCTGGCGCTTTACAGGCGGGTCCATGCTTCGCGCCGCGTGGCGCTGCTGGCGAATGCGGGCTAGAGTTTCGCCCGGCGAGCACAGCCCTCATCCTTCGACAGGCTCAGGATGAGGGCAAAAAAGAAGCCTCACCCTGAGCTTGTCGAAGGGTGAGACCGAGGCGCGACAATGCGAAAACATCTCATCCCGGCCTGCGCGCTTGTTCTCTTGCTCGCCGCAAGCCCTGCCCTCGCCGCCTCGTCCGGTGCGAGCAAATCCTCCATGGCCGAGACCGATGTGGCGGCGCTGAAGCCCGGCGAGTTCATCTGGCATCCGCAGGTTTCGCCCAGGGGGCCGATGACGATCATCGTCAACCTCCGCGCCCAGCGCGCTTACGTGTACAGGAACGGCGTGCGCATCGGCGCGAGCACGGTCTCCACCGGCAAACCCGGCAAGGAAACGCCGACCGGCGTCTTCACCATCCTCCAGAAGAAAAAAGACCACCGCTCCAGCCTGTACAACAACGCGCCGATGCCGTTCATGCAGCGCCTGACCTGGGACGGCATCGCGCTCCACGCCGGCCATCTGCCGGGCCACCCGGCCAGCCACGGCTGCGTGCGCCTGCCGCTCGCTTTTTCGGAGGCGCTGTTCGCCGCGACCACGACCGGAATGACCGTCGTCATCACCGACGAAAAACCGGCGACGCAGAATTTCCTCGCGCCGAAATCGATGATCCCGGATGTCACGGCGCCGGGAAGTTCGCCCGCGGGCCGGCTTGCCGCGGGCGAGCCGTTCCGCTGGCAGCCGCAGCTTTCGCCAACGGGACCGATCACGATTCTGGTGAGCGCCGCCGACCGGCGCATGCTCGTGCTGCGCAACGGCATCGTCATCGGCCATGCCCGAGTGGAAATCCCCGCCGGCCGAATCATCGGCACGCACGCCGCCGCGTTCACCGGCTTCGATCCCGCCGGCCGCGAGAAATGGTTCGCGATCGGCCTGCCCGGCCGCGAAGGCGAGGAGGGACAGGCGCTGGACATCGCCGCCCAGCGCGACATCCTCATTCCGCCGGACTTCTACAAGAACCTGCTCGCTGCGCTCGCGCCCGGCGCCACGCTCGTCTTGACCGACGGCTCGATCCTTGGCGGCGGCGAAGGAACGAAGATCGAGGTGCTGGAGAGTATGTGAGAGCCGCGGGCCGGCGCCAACTGTACAAATACGTGGAAGGTTCAGGCGCGCTTTCGCGCCGGAGCGGGCTGCTCCTTTTCGTCCCGCAACATTCCAAGCGTATCGATCTGAATGGCTGGCCG
>DATGGN010000059.1:0-3600 GCA_035308485.1 Rhizomicrobium sp. | reverse complement strand
GCAGGAGTACAACTTCAAATATCTCGGCGACAAAAACATGCTCGCATGCGTGCATGCGCAGAACTCGCCTGCGCATCCGTGTCCGACTGACGGCGGTGCGACCTCATGCGGTGACGATTGGGAGATGCGCCATCTGTACGTAGTTGAAGTGACGCCGCGGCCGGAAAGAATCCAGGGCGTGCTGCAATCGAAGACCATTGTGTATGTCGACGGTGAGGGATGGTTCAATCCGTACGTCGACAGCTACGATCAGAAAGGTGAGTTGTGGAAGACGCAGATTTACCTCAACACCTATCGCGACCGTCCGGTGCCCGACGCGAAGATCGCGGTCTATCCGTTCAAGCGCGAGTTCATCGTCGCCGCCTCGAGCATCGACGTGCAGTCCGGCGTGTCGACGACCTGCTACCTCCCTGGCCCCGACACGCCCGAGCGCGAATGCTGGTACATCAACATGGGCGCAGTGGACAAGGGCTTCTTCACGACTGAAGCGCTGACCAAAGCCGGGCACTAACTCATTTGATTGCCAGTGCGTTCGATGGCGAGCCTACGCCTCCCGGGATATTGAGCGGCGCCGAGGTCAGGAAGAAATCGTAGTTGCCGTCGGCGGCGCAATCGTCCGCCAGGCCTTCGAGGTTCCACATCTCGCCTATCGGCATCCCGAAGAACGCGAGCATGTGGAAATGCAGAAATTCCATTTCCTCGCCCGCCGGCTTCGGCAACGCCTCGAGCGCCGGCGAATCCGACGCGACCGCCGCCAGGTGATTGTCCCATAGCCATCGCGCGGTGCGCTCGCTGCCTTCGATTCCCGGCACCACGGTCTCCTTCGCCAGCTCAGATTTAAGTTCCTCGCTCGCCGACAGGTAGAACTGGGTCCATCCGATGCGAATCAGCAGGATGTCGCCGGTCTGTAGCTCGACGCCTTCTTCTTCGAGCGCGGCCTTCACGTCATCGAGCGGGATCGACTTGGCCTGGGTGAAATCGATCGACTTGCCGACGCGATCGTAGTAGCGCGCCACATCGGCGAGCACCCCGCGTCCCGCGATTCCGCGGCGCGCCAAGTTGTCGATACCGAGACGCATCCCGCCGCGGCCGGTCATCTGATTGTCGGGAATCCCGTTGTACGCCCCATGCACCGGATGCTTTACGTGCGCGAGCGCGTCCCATTGCGACGACGCTTGCGGGTAGAAGTTGTCCAGAAAGTCGTCGAGCACGAATTCCGCATTCGGGAAAATCTTGACGGTGTGCGTATGCTTGCCGCGGGTGAACAGCGGCGGGTCGGGGATGTTGATCGGCAAATTCAGTGCGAACACTTTACCCGTCCGAATCGAGTCGGCCGCCGCGACCACGCGATCAGGCGTCAGCAGGTTGATGGTGCCGACTTCGTCGTCGTCGCCGAACACTCCCCACGCCGCGCCCGCCGGCGCGCCCGCGCGCACCGGGAGTTCGTCGTAGCTGGGGATCGTTGGTGAAGAAGATACGGCGTTGCGCATCGCGCGCGTCGCGCGGGCCGCAACTTCGCCGACCTTTCGCACCACGGCCCGTTCCATCAGGGTGATGCCGCTCTCGAAATCGACGGATGCGCGCGTGGCGGAGGTCACGGCGTCGGCAACTTGCCGTTCAATCTCGCGGGAGATCTTCTTGGGCGCGCGGCGCTTCGACGTTTTGGCTGCGACTGCGCGCTTGGCGCCTTTCGATGCGGGCTTCTTTCGCTTGACCGCTTTGGGAGCGACTTTGCGGGTCTTGGGCGCCGCTTTCTTCATTTTCTTTTTAGACTTGGCCAATGTAACGGACCTCCTGCGTTGCTCGATCGCGACCGCATCTTCTCATTAACAGACCGTTCGTTAATCGCAAGACCAACAGCTGTGGGATTTCCCACCCACAAATAACCGCAATTCGGCCTTGAGGCCTCATACCCGCGATGGTACTGTACGGGATTGCTCCTTGCTCCAACCTGGGGCTGAAATCCGTAAGGAGGACCAGCAGCCGCATGCGGCGCTACGAAACTATTTTTATTCTCAGGCCTGATTCGGGCGACCCCCAAATCAAGGAAGCCATCAAACGCTACGAGGGGATCATCGCGGCCGGCGCCGGCGAGATGATCGAAACCGAAGAGTGGGGATCGCGCGAACTCGCCTACAAGATCAAAGGCGAGCGCCGCGGCTTCTACGTTCGACTCGACTACGTTTCGCCCGGCCCCGTGATGAACGAGGTCGAGCGCAATTTGCGCATCTCCGACACCGTCCTGCGCTACCTTTCGGTCCTCGTCGACGACAATGCCGACGTGGCGAAGGCGCGCGAGGAACTCGAGGCGCGCAACCGCCGTATCGCCGAGGCCAAGGCTGCGCAGGAAGCGCGCGCGGCGGCTCTGATGGCCTCGCGCGAGCAGCCAGCCGAGGAAGCGCCCGACGCCCCCGAAGAGATAATGGAAGCGGCGTCCGAGGAAATCGCCGGGCCTGAAGGTGATCGGGAACCGGATTGAGCTCGAAGGCCGGCTGCTCGACCAGCCCGAGGTTCGCATCACACCCGCAGGCACGCCAGTTCTCCGCTGCACCGTCGAATGCGGCGCGACCGGCGAGGAACTTAAGCTCGGAATCGTGATGACGGGTGAATCGGCGCTGACCGCAAAGCCGCTCCTGGAGCGGGGCCGGCTGGTCAAGGTGACGGGAAGAATGAGATTGTTGAAGGGCAGTTTGAAGAAGGACAGCGGAATCGAAGTGGTAGCCGAGTCGATCGAGCGAAGCGAGTAGAGATTAAAACTTTCATCAACGAAATATTTTTAGGGAATTAAATGGCTGACGAGGAAAGATCTGAAAGAGGCGGCGACCGGCCGCGCGAAGGTGGCGGCGGCGGCGGACGCTACGGCGGTCCGCGTCCCGGCGGCGACGATCGCGGCGAAGGCCGTGGCGGTGAGGGTCGCGGTGGCGGCGGGATGCGTCGCGGACGTCCGGGCGGACGTCGCAAGGTATGCCGCTTCTGCGCCGACAAGACGCTCAAGGTCGATTACAAAGACGTGCGCACGCTCGGCAGCTTCATCACCGAGGGTGGCAAGATAGTGCCCAGCCGGACCTCGGGCAATTGCGCCAAGCATCAGCGCCAACTGGCGGTCGCGATCAAGCGTGCGCGTGTGCTCGCGCTGCTGCCGTTCTCGACGCTGGGCGTTTAAGCGGCTTAATCCAGTGACGCGCAAGGCTGTTATCGGGATGGTTCGTGCGGCCGCGTTGGCGGGAGCGTTCTTCCTCGCCGGCGGCGCGATACCGCTCATAGGCGGCATCCTGATGATGCTCGCGCCCGCGCCAATCCTGGTCTACGCGGTCGGGCGTCCGAATCCCAACCTCCGCGCGACTATCGCGGTGCTGCTGGCGACCGCATTCGTCGCAATCCTGTGGGGACCAATCGGCGGTCTCGCATACTTCGTGTCCTTCGGCCTCGCGACGGCGATCGCGTGCTTCATGCTCGAGCGGCGCTTATCTTTCGAAATGATCACCGCGGTCGGCGCGGGCGTGATGGTAGGCGCATCGGTTGTCTCTGCGCTGGTGCTGATGGGCGGTCCCGACGCGTTCGTCAAGACCGTCCACGACGAACTTGTGCAGGGGATGGCGC
>DATGGN010000058.1:0-6459 GCA_035308485.1 Rhizomicrobium sp. | reverse complement strand
TTGAACGTCGAGCACATCGCGAAGCGCTCGTCGCCGCGATGGTCGATCCGCCGCCCCAATCCGGTATCGAGCGCGCTCACGCCGATGCGTCCACCAAGCGAAAGCTCCAGCGCCGCTATCCCCGCGGCGGGTTGGGGCTCGGCGAACGCGCGTGTACCGGCGAGGCCGACAGCAACGCAAGCAAGTCCAAAGCCGCGGCGGTTTAACATGGTCCCTCCTCCCTATTCGACTTCCCGGACTACTCTTCCCAATCGTGGCTATTCTCGGGCGAAGTCATCGGATAAGAAGGGTATCGCTTTCGTAGGGGGACACTCGCCATGAAACATATCAGCTTTGCGAGGCAGGCGTACGCAATCGCACTCTTCGTCGCGGGCTTTGGTACAGCGGCCATAGGCGCGACGATCGTCACGTTCGATCCGCCCGGTTCGTCAGCCACATACCCGGAAGCAGTCAATGACGATGGATCGGTTACCGGCTATTATGCCGACGCCAGCTTCGTCTACCACGGCTTCCTGCGCACGTCCGACGGCGCTATCACGAGCTTCGACGTCACTGGCCAGGGAGAGACTTATCCGGTCGCGATCAACGCGGGTGGTGCCATTGTGGGCGCCTATCTGACCGGCTCCTACTACACCGGGTTTCTGCGCGCCACCGATGGAACGATTACGACCTTCAATATCAAGGGCGGCAACGGCGACACGGAACCGAACGGTATCAATGACATGGGCACGATCACCGGTTCCTGTGCCACAGGCGGATTTGTGCTCAAAACGGACGGCACCCTTCATACCTTCAATGTTGCCGGCGCGATCGGGACCGATCCTATCGCCATCAACAATAAGGGTGTAATCGCGGGTTACTACTACAAACGCTATAACGCTTATCACAGCTTCGTCCGGGCCACGGACGGGACGATTGCGACGTTCGATCCGCCGGGAGCGAACAACAGCACCGCGTTGAGCATCAATGCCAAGGGCGCGATTGTCGGAACCTACAAAGATACCAACAAAGTGTCCCATGGATTTCTGCGCGAACCCGACGGTTCCATCACGCGCATCGACATCCCCGGAGCGACGTGGACCGAGGCAGACGCGATCGACGACAAGGGGCGCATCACCGGCGATTACGCTATTCCGCCCAAATCCTTGGTAAGCGGATTCGTGATCGACGCGAAGGGAAAGATCGCGAGCTTCAGTGTGCCGGGACGCAGACCACATACCTATACGAGCGCGGTTGCCAGAACCAGCCGCATCATCACTGGCTTCTACTTCGAAGGCAGTTACAGGGACGAGGTCTTTCACGGCTTCGTGCGAACGCCGTAGGGTGTGTGAGCGCGATCAGGCGCTTTGTTGTTACCTTGTCTTCTTTATTCTCCATGGGCGGCCAGAGCCGCCCATCCAGTCGGTGGCGACGATTTTCTGGATGGCCGGGTCGTGCCCGGCCATGTGAGGAACAGTTTGGTTGAACGTTACCCGTCCGCCTCGGGGCGGACGTTCAGATGGATTGACGTCCCTGCCCGCCAGACACGCAATGACGTCTCGCAATCCGCGCGATCGCCTATAAGCATGCGATGCAGATCGTCGACGCCGCAAACCGTTTCGTCGGCGAATTCCAGAATTACGTCTCCTTTCATCAATCCGGCGCGCGCCGCTGGACCGTCGGAGTCCAGCCCGGCAACCATCAAGGCACTCGGGATCGTGCGATCGAGCGCGCGCAAGACGCGCCGCTCGAGGCTTACGGTCTGCCCGGCCAGGCGCAGGCGGCTCCGGCGTACGCGGCCCTCCCGCATAAGGCACGTCGCGACTTGCGCCGCGGTATCGATGCCGATGGCAAAATAAATCCCTTGCGCCCAGCCCGCCATCGCCGTGTTGACGCCAATCACATGGCCGCTCGCGTCAACGAGCGGGCCTCCCGAATTCCCGGGGTTGAGCGGCGCATCGGTCTGGATGACGCTTTCGATCAACCGCCCCGAACGCCCCCGGAGCGAGCGGCCGAGCGCGCTGACGATGCCGGCGGTCACCGTCGCCTGGTAGCCGAGCGGATTGCCGATGGCGACGACAAGCTGGCCGACGCGCAGGTTCGAGGAGCGGCCAAGCTCTGCGTGCGGAAGGCCATTTCCGTCGAGACGCAACACCGCGAGGTCCGTCGCTTCGTCTTCGCCCACGCGGCGTGCGCGAAAGCTCCGACCGTCCGTAAGCGTGGCCTCGCATTCGCCGGCGCCTGAAACGACGTGGCTGTTGGTGAGACAATAGCCGTCGGGCGTGAAGAGGACGCCAGAGCCCTGGCCGCGCCGGCGTCCGCTTCCGGCCACGATGCTCGCAACCGCGGGGCCTACCCGCTCGAAGGCGCCGGCCACGCATTCCGAATATGGGTCAAGGGGTTCCGCCACGGCATTTGCGCTCGACATGAAGCTGAAATGCGTGCGCGAACCGCGACGCCCAACCCGGTCATTCGGGTAGCCCTCCCCATCCGGCCGATGGCGCTCTGCTCTCCGGAATCGCACCTTCGTACCTATGTTGGAACGGAGGATCGCGATGACACGGAATTCTGGCGACGCATTGGAAGCATTCTCGCAGGCGCTGGCTGCGCGAGCCGCGGCGGCGCGCGTGCTGGTGGCGGAGATCAGAACTGCGAACCGAGGCTTTCGCAGCGCCACGGTCTGGCGCCCCGGAATTCTCGTCACTTCGGAACAGTCCTTGCCGAAAGCGGAATCGTACGATGTCACCTTGTCCGACGTTGTGCGCGTCGCGGCGACGCCGGTAGGCCGCGACCCAGGGACCAATGTGGCGGTGCTGAAATTCGACGGTGCGGGTTCGTACACACTGCCCGGCCGCGGCGAAGCTCAGGTCGGCGCGATTGCCCTCGCCTATGGCGCCGACGGCCGCGGCGGCATCGCCGCGCATATCGGAATCGTCAGCGCGGTCGGGCCGGAATGGCGCAGCCGCGCCGGCGGAAAGATCGACAGTCGCGTCAATCTCGACATTGCGGTAACAACGCATGACGACGGCGGTCCGGTGCTCGACGCTTCGGGTGCCTTGCTCGGAATCTCGACACTCGGACACGGGGACACCGTGCTCGCCATACCGCCGGAGACGGTCGAGCGCAGTGTCGATGCCTTGCTCGCGCATGGACGCGTCGAGCGCGGCTGGCTTGGCGTCGCGCTGCAGCCTGTTGCGATTCCCGACGCCTGGCGCGAAACCGCGGCTGCAAAGAGCGGACTGATGGTAATGTCGACCGTTGCCGACGGGCCGGCTGCTGCTGCGGGTCTGCTGGCCGGCGACATCCTGCTCTCGCTCGATGGCGCACCGGCCACGCACGTTCGCCAGCTCGCAGAGCGTCTTGGCTCCGACAGCGTCGGCCGTACGATCGAGATCGGCGCGCTCCGCAGCGGCACGCGCGTACCGCTGCGTGCAACCGTTGCCGCGAGGCCGGCCGATGGCTGAACCGGCCCGCGTGAGGATGACCGGCGATGTTGTACGCGTGCGTTTGCGGATCGCCAATCCGTGGCGCGCGCAGGAACTCGCAGGGCTCCTCGGCGAACGCGGCTATCTCGTGGCGCCGGACTCGGGTGCCGACGTAACGCTCGGCGATGGCGAGCCGGATGGACTGCTCGTGATCGCGGAAGGCGAATCCGCTGCCCGCGGTGTGTTGCCCGCCGATGCCTCAGCCGACCAGATCGACGCGGCGCTGCGCGCGGTCGCAGCCGGATTGAGCGTACATGTGCCGCGGGATGGCCGCTTCTCTGCCCTGGACGAGGACCAGGCGCCCTCCCCGCTCACGCCGCGCGAGCTCGAGATCCTGATCGGGCTGAGCGAGGGCCTGAGCAACAAGGCAATTGCACGCCGGTTCGATATTTCCCAGCACACGGTGAAATTCCACGCCGAGTCGATCTTCCGCAAGCTCGGCGCGACGAGCCGCGCCGATGCCGTCGCCAGGGGCCTCCGCCGCCGCCTCGTACATCTGTAAGGAAAAAGAGTTGCACACGGAGACGCGGGGACGCCGCGCCGGGCCACGACAATTCATATTCTTGCCGAACGCGGCAAAATTGCGCTTGACCCGGCCCCTGGGGCAGGCCCCAGAGATCGCAGCCGTCGATCGGAAGCATGTCGAATGCCCCAGGAAGAGCGTCATCTTAGTCCGGCCGAAACGGCGAAGCGCCTCGGCGTAAGCCAGAAGGCGCTTCGACTGTACGAGCGCCATGGTCTTGTTGCGCCGCTGCGCACGCGGTCGGGATGGCGTGTCTATGGCGCGAAAGAGATCGCGCGACTGCACCAGATTGTTTCGCTGAAGGGTCTGGGGCTCCCGCTCTCCAAAATCGCTGAGCTTCTCTCGCAGCGTCCGGTGTCGCTCGAAAGGCTCCTCGAAGCACAGGAACAGGCGCTCTCCGCAGAGCACGGGCGGGTCAATCGCGCGCTCGGACTCGTGAAGAAAGCACGCGCGAGGCTTGCGGCAGGAAACGCGCTTTCCGTCGACGATCTCATACAACTCACCAAGGAAACGACGATGACGACGAAACAACAGCATGACGAGATCAAGGCCGTTTTCGATCCGCTGGTCGAAAAAACCTTCACGAAAGACGAGATCGAGGCATTGAAGCAACGCGCTTTCGATCAGGAAGAGGCGTCGCGGGGCTGGGACGCGCTGATGGCGGAAGCCAAAGAGCTTATGCGCAAAGGCGATCCCACGTCGCCGGAAGCGCAGAACCTCGCACGCCGGTGGAAAGCGCAGGTGGCGCTCTTCACCCAGGGCGATCCCAATGTCGCGGCAAGGATAAGGACGATGTGGAATGAGGCGATGGCAAATCCGGAGACCGCGCCGAAGCTGCCGCTCAATCCGGAAATCTTCGCTTTTGTCGAAAAGGCATGGAAAGCCCGCCGAAGCCAACGGCAAAGCGACGTAAGGCGCGCGGGGAGGTACAGGCGTTGAACCGGCAAGGCGCCAAGGCATTGGAATTCACCGCCCCGAGAGGAAATTCGCGCGCCCCAGGCGCGCAATAACCCTGCTCCGTGCTCTGTGTCTCCGCGTTATTCCTGCTGCCCTGGCGTCTTGGCGCCGTTGGCGGTTGTGAGATTGGTTCGGCCCGGCCTAACCTTATGAAAACGTGAACCGGAACGGATCCCGGCCGTTCATGTCGGGTTCAGCTATCCGGGCCTATCAATCGACAGGAAATCCGGGACTTGAAAGTATGAACATCATTCGCAAATTCTCGCTCGCTGCGACGTTGCTCGCCGGGAGCGCCTTGGCCGCCGCGCCGGCACTCGCGCAGAATCAGGGATTTCATCCCGTCGCTCATCCGCACCCCGTGGCCCATCCGCATGCACCGGTTGGTCCGGCGTTTCGTCGCCCGGTACCGCGCGGACCGTTCCGTCCGGGCCTCCACCCGGGCTTCCACCGGCCCGGCTTCGCCGTACGCGTTCATCCCTTCCACTCCATCGTCGTCGGCCATGTACCATTTGCGCGGTTCACACCGGCGCAGCGCGCGGTATGGACCAGAGGACACTGGGCTCACCGCTGGTGGAACGGCCGGTACGGCTGGTGGTGGAACGCCGGCGGCGTCTGGTTCTGGTACGGCGCCCCCGTCTATCCGTATCCGACAGTCGTCTCCGACTACTATTACGAGGAACCGGACTACAGCCAGGCCGGTCCGAATTGGTGGTACTGCTACAATCCGGCCGGATACTATCCGTACATTCCGAACTGCTATGTGCCGTGGACGCCGGTACCGGCGCAGGGCTATGGCAACGAGGGCAACGGTCCGGATCAGGGACCCCCACCCTCCGCCGGACAGGAGCAGGGTCCACCGCCAGGTTATGACCAGGGTCCTCCGCCGGGGAACGAGCAAGGTCCTCCGCCGGGATACGATCAAGGCCCACCGCCCGGTTATGATCAGGGCCCGCCTCCAGGCGAAGACCAGGGCCCACCGCCCGGCTACGATCAGGGACCGCCACCCGGAGATCAAGGTCCGCCTCCCAACGACAACCCGCCACATTAAAGGGACATGATGATGATCAGGTCACGTACAGTTGTTGCCATCGTTGCGACCTCGGCGGCGGCCGCGCTCCTCGCCGGATGCGTTACGCAGCCGATGGGCCCGACCATCCCGGTAATGCCCGGCCCGAGCAAATCGCT
Source organism: Rhizomicrobium sp. (assembly GCA_035308485.1). GTDB lineage: Bacteria > Pseudomonadota > Alphaproteobacteria > Micropepsales > Micropepsaceae > Rhizomicrobium. Next base: position 330 of record DATGGN010000058.1, on the reverse strand, counting down.
CGAAGCCTTCCAGGCCGACGAAAACGTCTGCGAGCAATATGCAAGCCAGCGCGTTGCGGGCCAGACGGAAGCCGCGAACAACACGGCCATCGGCCAGGCCCTGCTCGGAACGGCGCTCGGCGCCGGCCTGGGCGCGGCCGTAGGCGGTGGCCGCGGCGCGGCGATCGGTGCCGCGTCCGGCGCGGTGGTTGGTACGGCGGTCGGCGCGAACACGAGCGGCTGGGCGCAGATGTCGGTGCAGCAGCGCTACGACGTCTCCTACGCGCAGTGCATGGAGACCAAGGGCAACAAGGTGCCGGGTCCAAGGCATCCGCGTCGCTATCCCCCGCC
>DATGGN010000057.1:0-4607 GCA_035308485.1 Rhizomicrobium sp. | reverse complement strand
AAGCGGCTCGAGGATTTCGTAATAGCGCTCCGGCTCGAGTACGTTCGACCAATCGCCAACGTCCTTCAGCCTATCCGCCCAGCGGGAATCGGCAGCAAGCGCCTGCATGATCGCGTGGCTCGGTTCGCGGAAGTTGCGCGGCACCTGAAAAGCAAGCACGCCTCCCGGCGCCAGGCAGCTCACGAGACGCGGGAGCAGGCTCGCATGATCCGCCAGCCAGTGAAGCGCCGCATTGGCATAGATGATTTCGTACGCTATCGGTGGCCTCCACGCCGACACATCCGCCTCGATCCAGTGCGCGCGCACACCGCTCTCGCGCGCCTCGCGCAGCATGGCGGGCGAATTGTCGATACCGTCGATCGCCGCGGCCGGCCAGCGCGCCGCAAGGATCGCCGTCGAATTGCCGGGACCGCAGCCGAGATCGGCGACGGCGCCCGGCGTGGTACAGTCGATCCGTGCTGCGAGCTCCGCCGCCGCGCGGGTGCGCTCGCCGCCGAACGCGAGATAGGTTTTCGGATCCCAGGTCAACGATTGATGCCCCGGTCGGGAATATCCACGCGGAAACAGGTGCCCGACCGGTCCGTCGATTCGAGCACGACGTCGCCGCCATGCGCCCGGGCGAGGTCGCGCGCGATGGCCAGGCCAAGCCCTGTACCGGCGGAACGGGTCGATGCGGCGAAGGGCTGGAACAGTTTTGGCTGCACGGAATCGGCGATGCCACGGCCGTTGTCCAGGATTCGAATCGACACGGCTGTCCCCTCGCGCGCGGCTGTCACCGTCACGCTTCCGAATTCGCGGTCCTTCACGGCATCGGCTGCGTTGCGGATGACGTTCAAAAGGATGCGGTAAAGCTGCTCGCGGTCGGCATCGATCGCAAGCGCGGGATCGATGGCGTTCTCGAACACCACGGTTCTCTCCACCGGTTCTCCCGCGAGCGCGGTTTCGCCGATTTCATCGACGAGCGCGGCGAGCGGGAACAGCGCCCGCTGCGGCGGATGCTCGTCGGCACGCCCGAAGCGCAGCGTGCGCGTGGCCAGATTCACCGCATGATCGAGAGAGGTGACGATCCGCGGCGCCAGGCGCTTCACCACCGGATCATCGCTGTCGGCAAGCCGGTCGGAAGCGAGCTGGGCACTGGCGAGAATGTTGCGCAGGTCGTGCTGGATTTTTGCAATGGCGCTGCCGAGGGCGGCCAGGCGCGCCTTCTGCTGAAGAAAGCCCAGAATATCGCGTTGCATGGACGCCAGTTCGCGCTCGGCCTGGCCGATTTCATCTTTCCGCTCCGACGCTTCCACGACGCGGCTCGCATCCTCCGGATTGTCGCGGAAGCGCACCATGGCGCGCGTGAGGCGGCCCATGGGCCGTACAAGGACGGCGTAGAGACTCAGGAAAACCAGCACACCGGTCGCGAGCGAGATCGCGAGTGCCACCAGCACGAGTCGCCCCGCATAGGCGAGAAGATCGGCATGGATGGGAGACTCGTCCGTAATCACTTCGACGGTCTGGGCATGCACGATGCGCGTTGCGGCGACGACGTGAAGAATGCGGTCGCCACCCCGAAAGAGGCAGTCGAGCGCGGACGCAATCTGGGTGAACACGTTCTGCTCGCGCAGATCGATCGTCAGATCGATATGACTCGGCTCATCGTGGGCCAGGAACAGTTCCTTCTGGTCGGGCCGGTTCAGCATGACGGCGACGGCGTCCGCGCGCGCGAGCAGCTGGCTCCTCAGGCCCTGCGAGAGCTGCTCACCTCCCGCCTCGGTGAAGGGCAGAATGGCGATCTCCGCGCTCGCAATGTGCGATTCCAGCAGGCTGCGGTGATAGCGACCGAGCGTAGGGAGAAGAATCAGGACTTCGGTGAGCAGGACATAGAGAATTGTCAGCAGCAGCAGCCGGCCCGACAGGCTGTGCGCGACCAACGCCCATGCCGAAGCGATGCCTTTCCGAATCCGCGCTGCAATGCTCGTTTCCGGCTCTTTGGGCGGAGGAGCCGGGGGCGACGCATCGGCAGCATGCGACGCCGCCGGTTTCCGGGCCGTCCCGGAATCCGCACCGCCTCGAATGACCCTTAGCGCAACCACCTGTTCGCCTGCTCTCGCAAGACTCCAATGCTACATCTAATCACTTGGACGTTTGCGTCACGCAAATCCCTCCCACTATCCTCTTTTCTTTACTTTGCGCGATCGGGCTTCGGGGGAGATTCGGTTGACAGGGTTCCGCCTCGTCCCTAGAAGCTCGGCTCCCCGCGAGCGCACCGGACGGAGCAGAATCCATGAAACGCACCTATCAGCCGAGCAAGATCGTCCGGAAACGGCGCCACGGCTTCCGCGCGCGCATGGCCACCGCGGGCGGGCGCAAGGTGCTGGCGCGCCGTCGCGCCCACGGCCGCAAGAAACTTTCCGCCTGACCGTCACGACAGTCCCGCCGCCGCCGGACCGCCAAAAACCGTCGATCGGACGGTTGAAGACCCGCGCCGATTTCCTTCGCGCGGCCAAAGGAATTCGCCGGGTGATGACCGGATTGACGCTGGAACTCTGTCCGCTGGCCGAACCGGCAGCGCGCACAATCCGGGTGGGCTTCACGGCGAGTCGCAGGATTGGGGGTGCGGTCGAGCGCAACCGTGCCAAAAGACGCCTGCGCGCCGCCGCTCAGACCGTTCTTCCCCTTTATGGATTGCCGGGCAACGACTATGTTCTCGTGGCGCGGCGGGAGACTTTGACCCGGCCGTTTGAGGGTCTTGTTTCGGACCTCAAATCCGCGCTTGCCGCCGCTCATGCAAGGGTCAGCCGGTCTTAGCCAGGAGACGTTCGTTGACGGACCGCCACGACCATCCCTTCCGCGCGGCTGCGCTCGCGGTGCTGCTGGCGCCTCTCTATTTCTATCGCTGGTGCGTGTCTCCGCTGCTCCCGCATGTCTGCCGGTTTACCCCGAGCTGCTCGGTCTATGCCCTCGAAGCCCTGAAAGTTCATGGACCCTGGAAGGGACTCGCACTCGCGGCGCGCCGGCTGTCGCGCTGCCATCCCATAGCCCTGCTCGGCGGCTCGTCGGGCTACGATCCCGTTCCGCCGCGCCAGTAGCCCGATGAACGACAATCGCAATCTCATCATTGCCTGTGTGCTCTCACTGCTCGTCTGGTTCGGGTGGCAATATTTTATCGCCGGCCCGCAGATGCGGGCCGAACAGGCGCGCCACGCCTTTGCGCAGAAAGAAAATGCGCACGCCGCCGCGAAACCCGGACATGCCACGGTGCGCGTGGGACCGGGCTCGCTTTCGCGCTCGCAGGCGCTTGGCGCGCCGGGAGCACGCATCCGTGTCGACACACCGACGCTGGACGGTACAATCCGGCTTTCCGGGGCGCGTTTCGACGATTTGAGACTCAAACGCTATCGCGAAACGGTCGATCCAAAGAGTCCGGAGATCGTGCTCTTCTCGCCGGATCGCACGCGCTATCCCTATTACGCGGTGTTCGGTTTCGTCGGCGCGCCGACCGCACATGTGAACATGCCGGGCGATTCCACGCCGTGGAAAATCGTACACGGGTCGACGCTGGCACCCGGTTCGCCGGTGACGCTGCAGTGGGAAAATGGCCAGGGATTGACATTCACCCGCACGATCGCCGTCGACGATCAGTACATGTTCACCGTCACCGACAGCGTGGCCAACAAGACCGGTGGGCCGGTCGAACTCTATCCCTACGGGCTGGTCGCACGCTACGGCATTCCGGCCAGCCAACGGTTCTGGGTGCTGCATGAAGGATTTGTGGGTGCTGCCAACGGCGCGCTGAAAGACGCAAAATACGACGACTTCAAGGACAACAAGCCGCCGGTCACGTTCCAGTCCACCGGCGGATGGGTGGGCATCACCGACAAATACTGGATGGCCGCTGCGATCCCGCCCCAGAACCAGGCGTTCGAGGGCACCTATCGCGCGACGCCGCTTGAAAACACCAAGGCTTACGAGGCGGATTATCGAATCGACGGGCGAGCGCTTGCGCCGGGCGCCACGCTGCAGCTGACGCAGCATTTGTTCGCGGGCGCCAAGGTTTTTTCCGTCATCAGCCACTACCAGGACACGCTCGGCATCGAGCGCTTCGATTTCGCCATCGACTGGGGCTGGTTCATCTTCCTGACCAAGCCGATGTTCCGGCTTCTCGATTTCCTGTACAATTATGTGGGGAATTTCGGTGTCGCGATTCTCCTGCTCACGGTCATCATCAAGCTTCTGTTCTTCCCGCTCGCCGACACCTCCTACCGCTCGATGAGCAAGATGAAGAAGCTGCAGCCCGAGATCGAGCGGCTGCGCGAGCGGTTCGCCGACGACAAGCTCCGCCAGCAGCAGGAGATGATGGAGCTGTACAAGCGCGAGAAGGTGAACCCTCTCTCCGGCTGCCTGCCGATGCTGATCCAGATTCCGGTGTTCTTTTCGCTTTACAAGGTATTGATCGTAACGATCGAGATGCGCCATGCGCCGTTCTTCGGCTGGATCCACGATCTGTCGGCGCCCGACCCGACCTCGTTCGCCAACCTCTTCGGATTGCTGCCGTTCGACCCCATCGCCGTGCCGACGGTCGGCCACTTCCTGGCGATCGGCGCCTGGCCGCTGATCAT
>DATGGN010000056.1:0-3923 GCA_035308485.1 Rhizomicrobium sp. | reverse complement strand
CGAACCAGGCCGCGCCGCGCAGCGAATACAGTGCCGCGTTGTCAGGTTCGAGCGCGATGGCCTGGTCGAAATCGGAGATGGCCCGGTCCGTATCGCGCTTGCGCAGCCACGCCGCCCCCCGCGCGCCAAGCCCGTCGGCATAGTGGGGCGCGAGACTGATGTACGCACTGAAATCGCCAATCGCCCGATCGTACTGACCGGCGCGAAACCACGCGAAACCGCGGTTGTAGAAAGTCGATGGCGCGCGCGGTTCAAATCGGATCGCCTGGTCGAAATCCGCGATCGCCCGGTCAGGCCTTCCTTCACCGAGCCACGCGATACCGCGATTGTTGAATGCGGATGCGTCCTCAGGCCGCAACCGCAGGGCCGCGTCGTTGTCAGCTATGGCGCGACCGTAATCGCCGCGGACACAGTACGCCCGACCGCGATCATAATAAGCCCAGGCAAAATCCGGCTGCAATTTTATCGCCGCGCTGTAATTCGCAATCGCGCGGCCAACATCGCCCTTGAGGTCGTAACCGCGGGCGAGATCGAACAGCGTGGCGGCCTGGTCGGCCCGGGTCAGGCCGTCAAATTGAAGAAGAGACTTGCAGGCCAAAACGGTCGCTTCGGGTGAGACCTCGGCGCTTTCGCAGACTACCGCATCCTGCTGCAGCACCGACGGAATATCCGCCGTTTCTCCGGTGGGAGCAGTGAGGCCAACAACCAGCAAAGCAAGCCAACCCGTCACGGGCAACTCCGAATTCGGCGGCCAGAGACTACCACCTTCTGAAAGCGCCGGCTCACGATATCAGCGCTTTGTGATCGTTCAGAAATGGCAAGCGGTTCGCGCTCCATCAAAAAACCCAAATTCGCCCCCATTTCGCCTCCCGGCAGGCTGTGCGATGATCGAGCCTCTAGGACACGAGCCTGACCGCGGCCGGAAGCGGGGTACCGTCGATGAAATTCGCCCTATTGCGAACTCTGCCGCTCGCATTGCTGCTGCTCGCCGCGCCTTCGATCGTGGCGGCCGGTCCGCTGGTGGACGAAGCGGCGCAAAGCCTGGCCAACCGCGGGGAGCCAGTCACCTGGATCGAAGGTCGCCCCACGGGCTCGGCGTGGAAGAGCGTGGTCCAGGCCCCCCATTACCAGACCGATCGTGACGTAGGCGCTGCAAGCGCAGGAATGGGATTTCTCGCCGCTTACGATACCACCGGGAACGAAGCCTACCTGAAAGCCGCGAGCGCGGCGGGCGACTTTCTGATCGCCGCGCAGGTCCCCAATGAAAGTGGGCGCTGGCCCGATTACTACGACCCTTCGGGACCGGCTTCCTATGGGTTCACGTCGTTCGATGACGGGGCGGCCGGAATCAGCGATTTCCTCTGGCGGTTGTTCGAGCGGACGGGGAACGCGCGATATCAGGCGACGGCGCTTGCCGGAATGGACTGGATCATATCCAGAGCACAGGCACCAAAAGGAAAGTCCTGTCCTGCCATGTGTTTTTGGCACTGGCAGGATCCGGCCGATGGAGAGGTCTACACCGGGATGGGCGAGGGCGTTGCCGGGATTGCCTGGGCCCTGAATGAGTTCGCGCAGCGTCGCGCCGGAATTGATCCTGTCGCCGCCGTCCGGTATCAGCGTTACGCGCTGGGTGCCGCCGCGTGGCTAGAATCGCGGATGGTTCGCGTCAAACTGCCAGACGGGCAGGATGGCGCGAAAATGCCGGAAGAACCGGGGGCACAGGTCTTCGACACGGGATTTGTGTCTGGCACTGCGGGCGACGCATTCCTGTTTTATCAGCTTTATCTGAGCACCGGGCGCTCGCAATATCGCCGCGATGCCGATCTCCTCTTCGCTTGGGTGCGAGCGCAGGCAGAATCGGATTCCTCTTGCTCGGGCCTGAAATGGCCGGTCGAGACGCAAGGTCTCGGGCGCAATCTCTACGCAACGGGTTTCGAAGGCGGGAGCGCGGGAATCGGCTGGGTCGCGATCCAGGCCTACAAACTTCTTATCCGCCGCGAGCCGGCGCTTGCGATCAAGGATCTGCAACTCGCACGAGCGGCGGGCGATTGGCTGCTGTCATCCTGCGCGGACTATCAGAAAGACGGCAGGGCGTCGTGGCCGGAAGATCAGGGCCATCAGCCGGTGCATGCCAGTCTGGACAGTGGCGCACCGGGCATTGGAATTTTCCTGAATGATCTCTTCGAGGTAACAGGCGCCCCCGTCTATCGCGACGGGGCCGGCGATGCACAGCGATGGATCGAATCCGTTGCCTTTCACGATCATCACGGCGCCTATTGGTGCGAAGACGTTCGCGACGGCATTTGGCACCTGTGCGGCGACCCGTCATGGCGGTGGGGCGAAGCAGGGATTATCGACTTTGCAGCCCGCCTCAAGGGCTGGTCCCTTGACATTCCCGGCGAGCAACCCGGCTTCGCCCACGGACGCTGACGGCCATCTGGCCATCCGGCAGGGAGAACTGTACAATCGGCGCCGGGCATACGGAGGCTGAATGATCCCGCGTTACGCCCGACAGGAAATGGCGTCGATATGGTCGCCGGAAACACGGTACCGCATCTGGTTTGACATCGAAGCGCACGCCGCGGACGCCATGGCGGAAGCGGGCGTCATACCCAGGGAGGCGGCCCGCGTCATCCGGGAAAAGGGAGCTTGCGCGCGATTCGACGCCAGTCGCATCGATACCATCGAGCGCGAGGTCAAGCACGACGTCATTGCATTCCTGACTCACGTTGCGGAGATCGTGGGACCTGAGGCGCGCTATCTTCATCAGGGCATGACGTCCTCGGACGTGCTCGACACCTGTCTGTCCGTTCAACTCAGGCGGGCAAGCGACATTCTGATCGGCGATATCGACGCCTTGCTGGCGATCCTCAAGCGCCGGGCTTTCGAGTTCAAGCGGACCGTTACGATCGGCAGGAGCCATGGCGTCCATGCCGAGCCGACCACTTTCGGGCTCAAGCTCGCGGGATTCTACGCCGAATTTCTGCGGGCCCGGGCGCGGCTCGTGGCGGCGCGCGAGGAGATTTCCGTGTGTGCGATTTCGGGCGCCGTCGGCACGTTCGCAAACGTCGATCCGCGTGTAGAGGAGTACGTCGCTCACGCTCTGGGACTGAACGTGGAACCTGTTTCCTCGCAGGTCATTCCGCGCGATCGGCACGCCGCCTTCTTCGCCACGCTCGGGCTGGTCGCGAGTTCGCTGGAACGGCTCGCGACCGAGATCCGCCATCTCCAGCGCACCGAAGTGTTCGAGGCGGAGGAATACTTTTCGGAAGGACAGAAGGGCTCTTCCGCCATGCCGCACAAACGCAACCCCGTGCTGGCGGAGAATCTGACCGGTCTCGCGCGCATCGTGCGCGGCTATGTAAATCCGGCCATGGAGGATGTCGCTCTTTGGCACGAACGCGACATCTCCCATTCTTCTGTGGAGCGCTTCATAGCGCCCGATGCAACCACCACGCTCGATTTCGCGCTCGCGCGCGCGACGGACCTCGTCGATCGTCTTGTTGTTTATCCCGAACGCATGAAGGAGAACCTGGATCGCACAAAAGGGCTTGTACACAGTCAGCGGGTCCTCCTGGCATTGACGCAGGCGGGCCTGAGTCGGGAAGACGCCTATAGACTCGTACAGAAGAGCGCGATGCAGGCCTGGCGCGGCGACAAATCCCTGCTCGAACTTCTGAAGTCCGATCCTGAAGTTACCCGGGCTCTCGATTCGGCCACGCTGGAAAGCCTGTTCGACGACGCGTACCACCTGAAACACGTCGAAACGATCTTCGCGCGGGTGTTCGCGCACTGATGCGCTAGCGCGGCAGGGCGAAGGCCACCAGCGTGTCGCCGCGTTCTGTTCCCAGTTTGGCGTGTCCGCCTGCCGCGATCACGACGTACTGCCGACCTTTCCAAACGTAGGTCATCGGCGTCGCCTG
>DATGGN010000055.1:0-8545 GCA_035308485.1 Rhizomicrobium sp. | reverse complement strand
TCAGGCGCCACAAAGAAAGCGCGCTCCGCGCGCAATAAAATCCATCGTGCGCAGCCCAACGAACGCAATCGGTATCTCACTGTCTCACTGACTCGTTGTGAATCTTCTTCTCCGCGGTTTGAACTTTCGACATCGGATCACGTACGAGATGTACGCAACGCCTCGTCCAGTTCGTCGTAATTCCGGAATCCGGTTTTTGGCGTAACGTCCTCGTTCCACGCGGCGTCGAGCATGGCGACCGCTTCGGGCGGCATTTCTCGTACGTGACCGCCGACGCGGCCCATCCGTACCTTTGCCGAATCGGCGTTGGCCGGCAATCCGAGGCGCTGCTCGGTCATGTCGCGCATCATCCGGTCGTCGAACAGGTGCTTGTGCGCTAGCATGAAGGGGAGAGACGTACGTTCGCGCGTAAGCGCCAGTAGCGCGTCGTCGAGCGCGATGCCGCAGAAATCCGCGACCCGGCGAATGGTCGTCGCCGGATCGGCGCTCATCTGTTCGTAGGTCAGGAGCAGAACGTTCGGATTGTCGCGCTGCTCCCACCAGCTCATGAGATGGTTCCAGTAGTCGCGCCTGCTGCCCCGCATGGCGATCCGGCTGGCAACGTACTCCGTGACCGTCACCGCGCCCGGCTCCAGCCACCAGCCCTCCATGAACCGGAGATGGGACAGGACGGCGTCCCGCGGGTCGCGAAGGGAAACGATGTACCGCGCGCCCTTGGGCACAGCTTCCCAGGCAAGGTGACTTTTGAATCCGCGTGGGCACGCTTTCTGCGGCGCATCGAGGTCGATGCCGAGAACGTTTGCGGTCTCGATCCACGGTACAACGCGGCTGATGTCGTCGAAATCGAGGTCGCCGCGCGTACGCAGTGTGTGGAACGTCTGCTGGAGCCAGGTTGTCCCGCACTTCGCGTAGGGCGAGATGACGACGTCGTCCGGGCGGGTGCGACAGGAGAGGATCGACGCCCGGACCTGCTCCGCATTGAAGGCACGGGCCTGCAGCGCCGCAAGCTCGGCCATGCTCCGCGCGCGGCCTGTCATCGTGTTCATCCATCCCCCATTGAACCGCAAAGGCGCCACCCGCCTTCGCCGAACGGCTTCGGTGGGCGAGTGCAACAGTCCTCCGAAGCTGCGGAGCAGCAAAGGAGGAGGGCGCAAGGGGATCATGAATTTGTGCACCGCCGCAAGCCACCTTGTATGCGCGCGACATGGAAGATGATCGAAATCCCGGCCCGGTGGCCGGAAAGCGTCAGGCAGGAGATGCCGTGCACCATGGCGGACAGGCAAGAGTTTCTCGACGGATTTGATTTGCACAGCCGCGCGCTTGTCTACGAGGAGATACGGGGAACGCCTGCGTAACTCGCCTTCCTCTTGCACGTGGCCCAGGCGAGTACCCCCGGTAAGCCGAGTCCCGTCGCCTCTTGTGATGCCCCGGCGTCGTGGTACATTTCCGGCGAGAGCATCAAAGGGGAGCAACCATGTTCCAAGCTCATAAAACGGGCACACGCCCGAATACAGGTGTGCATGCGTTTCTGCTCGCATCGGTTGCGGTGGCCGCGCTTGCCGCGCCGGCGCAGGCGACCTACGTCACCTTCGACGTGCAGGGGGCATCGTCGACGACGCCGGCCGCCATCAATTCCTCGAATGTCGTGACGGGCCTGGCGAGCGCGTTCGACGGTTTCGTCCGTGCCGCCGATGGGACCATCACCACGTTCGACGTGCCGAATGCGAACGGCACCCATCCGGTCAGCATCAATGACGACGGCACGATCGCGGGCTGGTATTTCGATTCCAGCTACGTGCAGCACGGCTTCGTCCGTACCACCGACGGAACGATCACGACGTTCGACGTTCCTCACGGTACCGGCGGTACGGTTGCCGTGAGCATCGATGCCAAGGGCTTCATCACGGGGACCTATACCTGCGGCGGCACCACGGCCTGCGGCTACGTCCTCAGCCCCAAGGGAAAATACACGAGTTTCGAGGTGACGAACTCCACTTACACGAGTCCCGCCGCCATCAACCCGGGCCGCACGATCACGGGCTATTCTCTCGACGACAACCACCACACCCATGGCTTCCTGCGCGGGGCGGACGGCACCATCACCGCCTTCGACGTATCGGGCGCGACGGACACGAATCCGGTCGGCGTCAACGCGAAAGGCGCGACGACCGGAACATGGGACAATGGCGGCAACCCACACGGCTTCGTGCGCGCATCCGACGGTACGGTCACGAGTTTCGACGCGCCCAAGGCGACATTCGGCACCTTCCCGTCCGGCATCAACGCGAAGGGCGCGATTGCCGGGTCGTTCGATACGGAAGACGAGGTGTTTGGATTTTTCCGTACGCCGAACGGAAGTTTCAAGAAGATCTTCGTGAAGGGTTCGATCGGCACCACCGTGAGCGGCATCAACGATACCAATGCCGTGACCGGCTACTATCTGGACCCCAGTTACAACGCCCACGGCTATCTGTGGACGAAGTGACAATGCTCCATCGCGCGGCGTGCAAACGCCGCGCGACCGGCATTCTTCCGCTTCTCACCGCGCCAAAGTCTCCGGGCCGATATCGCCGATGGTCCGGCATCCGGTCAGCGCCATGCTGACATCGAGTTCGCGGCGCAGGATGGCGATGGCCTGCGCGACGCCGGACTGGCCGGCCGCGCCGAGGCCGTACGCATAGGCGCGACCGATCAGGCAGGCTTTGGCGCCGAGCGCCAGCGCGCGCAGCATGTCCTGGCCCGAGCGGATGCCGCCGTCGAAGTACAATTCTGCGTCGCCGCCCACGGCGTCCCTGATCTTCGGCAGCACGGAGATCGTCGATGGCGCGCCGTCGAGTTGCCGTCCGCCGTGATTGGAGACCACGAGCGCGCTGGCGCCGGTCTGGATGGCCAGCTTCGCATCGTCGGGGTCGAGAATCCCCTTGATGATGAGCGGACCGCGCCAGCGGCTCCTCACCCACTCGACGTCTTTCCAGTTCAGTGTGGCGTCGAACTGTCCGCCTACCCACTGCGCGAGCGATTGTGCACCCGACCGGCCGCTCACATAGCCCTCGAGATTGCCGAACGACCAGCGCTTCCCGGCAAGCAGCCGCGCGCACCAGCGGGGGTGGCACGCCATGCTGACAAGGTTGCGGAATTTGAGCGAAGGCGGAATGGCGAGGCCGTTCTTGAGATCGCAATGGCGCTGGCCGAGCAGCGGCAGATCGACGGTCAGCATCAGCGCACTGCAATTGGCCGCGGCCGCCCGCTCGATGAGCGAGTGTACAAAGCCGCGGTCTTTCATGACGTAGAGCTGAAACCAGAACGGCGTGGCCGTCGCCTCGGCCACGTCTTCGATCGAACAGATGGAAAGCGTGGACAGGGTGTAGGGAATGCTGGCGGCAAGCGCAGCGCGGGCCGCGAGAATCTCCCCGTTGCCGCATTGCATCCCCGTCATTCCGACCGGCCCCAGCGCGAGCGGAAACGATACGCTTTGACCGAGCATGGTCGCAGACGTGTCGCGCGAAGATACATCCACCATCACGCGCTGGCGCAGTTTGACGCTTTCCAGATCGGTGCGGTTCGCCCTGAGCGTCTCCCCGGCATAGGAACCGGCCTCGACGTAGTCGAAGAATGCGCGCGGCACGTTGCGGCGGGCCCGTTGCCGCAGATCCTCGATACAGGTGATGGTCGTCATACGCGCCCTCCGCCGCCCTACGAAGTCATACTACATTTTTGGAATCTGACCGCGCTCCGCCGGCCGGTTGCTGAAACGCCAAGGCGCCAAGGCGCAGAGGCCCAGGAAAGGTGATTTCCGCGGCCCAGGCGCGAACATCTCTTCGTGCCTCTGTACCCCATAGTTTCCCCGGCTCCCTTAGCGTCTTGGCGTCTTGGCGGTTCACCTATTACTGTCCTCCCGATACGACGCCATGGGCCAGAGCCGGGGGAAAGAATGTCATCGTTTCAGGATGCGCTGCGGCGCGTGATTACCGGCGACAATCAAGACGGAAAGTCTGTCGTTATTATCGACGGCGGACCGTCGTCTCATACGGGCAGCCCGGATCTCGGAGGCCTCTTCGAGATTTGGGAAGATGCCGCGTCGGGACCGCTCGATCCGCTCCGGCACGATGACCTTGGACCACGCCGGCCCGTGCTCGGACCCGGCAAGGGCAATGTGCAGGTCCGATGGTTTGTGATCCATCCGACGCCGCCCGGAGTCGGGAAAGCCGAACTCGACCGGATCGCGCGCGAGCGGTTCGCGGAATTCGGCGGTGCGCATCACATCATCGATCAATCCCGGCATCCGGCCATGCACGAGACCCATTCGGTCGACGTCATCTGCCTGCTTCAAGGCGATGCGTCCCTCGTTCTCGAAGAAGGCGAGACGCGGCTGAAGCCGGGGCAGGTCGTCATTCCAGCGCAGCACCAACCATGCGTGGACTGCGCATGGCGGTCCGGCGCTGTTCCTGGCGGTGCTGATCGACCGGGAGTTGATGAGCGACTGAAAGCAGTACAAACCACTCCCGACCGCGCGCGTCGCCGCGGTCCATTGACAGTGCCGGTTGGGGCGCCGCTGCGGCTGCAGGTGCTGTCATAGGCGCGCCGGCTGTCTGTTCGTATGTGGCCACTCTGCCGTCCGCGTGCTCGACCTATTACGGGTCGTACAGTTATTGCGGCGGTACCTGGTATCAGCCGTCAGCCGCGGGCTACGTCGTCGTCAATCCGCCCTATTAGGCTGGCGCGAACGCGCGACCAGCCGCGCCGGTCACGCGCCTACGTCGTAATAGTTGGGGAAGACGTCACGCGTCGTCTTGACTTCCGGCATGATGTAAACAATACCCTCTGTACCATTGAATGCAGGAAGAACGGTCCGTTCGAAGAAATCGGCGGGAACGTTGATGCAGCCGAAAGTAATGCGATTATCGAGCGGCGTCGGCGTTGCCAGGCGCTGCAGGCGATGGTCCTGCGGTCTGCCTTTTACAACCCGGTGCAGCGAGATGTTGTCCTTGTAATCCACCCAGACAAAGTTTGGCTTGCCCGGTTCGCGACCCAGATAGGCGATGAAGCGGCCAGCCGGGGTTGTGCGGTCTCCGGGCGGTATGGCTGACAGGGGCTTATCCCCGACATTGGGCGCGGAATCATCGCCGACAGCCAGGCCAAGAAGCGCCGGGGCTTCGCCAAGGATCCGTCCCTGGCGATCGAAGACAAAGACTTCGGCGTCCTTCTTGTCGACAACGACAAACGACAGGCCGCCATTGTCGGCCGAAGCCATCACCCAGTCTGCCATTCGCTGTACTTCGGTGGACGCAGATATTCCACGAAAGTCTGCGCGCGCGGCGCGTAACGGCGCCGGCGACCGGGACACTGGAAGGGACAGTGATGCCTGTGGAGACGGCGATGGCAATACTGACTCCTGCGCTTCGGCATGGGCGCAGACGAACATCGCTATCATCAAGCCCGGAAAAAACCATTTGATCATGGCCGTCATCGAGCGCGACGGCACAGGCTGGCGCGCGCCTCACCGATGCTCTTCGCGTTTTTGTCTCTGCACAGGTTCGGCTGGTCCAGCAACATCCGGGATTAAAACCCTCAACACGCGTGAGGTGCGCAATTGGACCAATGTCCCGACGGCATTTTTGCGAAGCGCGATGTGGTACCTCGCCGAGATGTGGTACCTCGCCGAATCGAACAGCCGACCTGCGAAGCGCCTTCCTGCCCTACACCCTTCACAAAAACACTGATGTTACTGGTTGCTGCACGCGACAGGGATTGAACCCGTAACCCTCCCGTGTGAAGGGAGGTCAGACAGGTGCCATTCTGGAGATTTCGGCGACTCCCGACGGACACTCCACTTGATGCGGGGCGATTGAGACCATGACACACACGCTCGTCAGACCAATCGCCGCGGTTTGCGCCGCGATCGCAATCACGGCCGCGATGGACGCCACAGGGCTTTCGAATTTCAGCGCGCTGCCTTTATTTCCGTTGATGGCCGTATTCTGGTTCTGGGAGCGCGATTCGAGGGCGGAGGTCGGATTCACCTCGGGAGCGCCGCGTACATACCTGCTTTCCGTGATTTATCCGCTCGCAATACTCGGCACCATCGCGCTCATCGCCGGGGTCGCTGGTGCGGTTGATATTGCTCACACCAACTGGCGCAAGGCGGGCCTGAATCTCGCTCTTGTGACCGTCTCGACGATCGTGATCGCGATCATCACGGAGGAAGGTTTCTTCCGGGGTTGGCTGTGGGCGTCGCTGCGCCGCGCCGGCCTGAAACCGGTCTGGGTCCTCATATCGACCAGTGTCGTTTTCGCGCTGTGGCATCTGTCGTCGGTGGTTCTCGACACGGGTTTCAACCCGCCGCCGGCGCAGGTTCCGGTGTTCATGGTCAACGCGGCCGTCATCGGAGCGATCTGGGGCCTGATGCGCTGGATGTCCGGTTCGGTCGTCGTTTCAGGCGTCAGTCACGGCGTCTGGAACGGTCTGGCCTATGTCCTGTTCGGCTTTGGAAGCAGAGTGGGCGCGCTCGGCGTCGTCAACACCGCTGTATTTGGACCCGAGGTCGGTGTGTTGGGTCTCGCTCTCAATGTCGTGTTTGCGTTGGTGGTCGCTTTGTGGTGGCGGCAAGCCCAAAACGGCGCTGCGCCATCGCCAAAATGACATTGAACCGCTTCGCGCACTTTCGCTCGCAGTTCATCAAGCGTGTCACCCTCGGTGAAAGTATCGCGACCGAACGCGGCAGCGGTGGGGAACATGGTTTGTCATGGCGTTCTCAGGAAGCCGTGGAAGTCGCCGTAATGGTCCATGTACGTGCCGGTCACCGCGCCGTCGGCGTTGATGTCCCACACCACCGTCCAGATCGAACCGGGAGGATCGAATTCGGTGAGCGTGCCATCGCTCGAGCGGACGTAGCCATGGGAGATGTTGTCGGCATCGATATAGTAGCCGGCGGCTGTCCCGGCGTCGTTGATACCGCTGAAGCCGTAGGTGCCTTGGTCGGCGCCTTGCCCCGCGTCCGCAGCGTCGTACACAATGAGGCTGCCATCCGGATTGCGGATCAGGCCGTGCTCCACCCCGTCGGCGTTGGCGTAGTCGCCCTCCGTCTGGCCCAGATTGTTGATCCGGCTGGCGATACCGCCGGAAGCGGTGCCTCCCGGGGCATCGAATGTCGTAAACGTACCGTCGGCCGCGCGGATGTAGCCGTGATATCCGTTGCCGTCGATGGAAGTGCCGACGACGGCGCCGCTGTCGTTGATATCCGAGGCAAATGTATCCGTCGCGTTCGGCGCATCGATCGTCAGGATCGTCCCGTTTTTCGCGCGCACGAAGCCGTGATCCACGTAATCGTTGTCGATATAATCCCCGACGATCGAGGCGTCGTCGCCGATGCTGTAGGTATCTGTGGTGCAGCCGGCGCCCGCGGGTCGGAACCTCCTGAGCCTGTCTTTTGAAGTCAGAAGGAATGCCGGACAATTTTTCTTTCCGTTATCGGCATAAAAATTCGTCTGGCCCATAATGTCGCCGCTGTCGTCGATGTCGGTCGCGGCGGAGCCGTTCCTGCCCACATCGATAGTCCGGTAACTTGCGTCGGGCGCACGCTCGTAGCCATGCGTCTTGCCATCGTCGTAATACCCCACGACCGCTGACGACGAATTCATCCCGAAGGCAAAGGTGCCCTGTCCAATGGCATACCCTTCGTTCGGATCGTCGATCACTGTGTATTGGGCGTCGTCGCGCCTGGCGCCCCGCCCGGCGTGTTGCAGGGCGTTGCGGATTTCGCGCAGCGACGGCTTGCTGAAAGCCCGGTGCGGAATACGCGCCGTCTGCAACCCCGGTGTGGGCGCCGTTATGGCAGGTGTCGTCGAAAGCGTAAGCGCCGAGCCCAGCAGCGCCGCGCCGATGGTATTGGATTTCATTGGAACCCTCCGTTGCCTGTGACGATATCCTGGGACCGTATCGCCCGGCGGCCTACGTCTTCAGCCTGAAGACGGTGCCGAGATTGTTGGCGCCGCCGGCAGCCGTGGTGCCGTAGAGCGTTCGTCCCTTGATGTAGAGATTCCCGTACGGATGCGCGCCGTCGCTGCCGCTGAAGGCATGGACGACGGTCTCGGTCCCGGTATTGGGATCGATGCTGAAGACGGTGCCGTCGTCGCTCGAATTGCCGCCGTTGATCGTGGTGCCGTAAAGCAATCCGTTCTTCCTGTTGAGCGTCAGGCCTGAACGCGGAAAGCTGCCGTCGGCGTTGCCGCAGCAGATGCCCTGAAACACGTGCAGGATGCTGTAGCCGCTGCCGTCCGGATTGATCCTGAACACCGTACCCAGGTTTGTGCCGGTGCCGCCATTGGCTGTGGTGCCGTAGATCGCGTTGTTGGCGTACAAAAGCGATCCGTACGGCGTGGCGCCGTCGCTGCCGCCGGCAAAATTGTGAAGGACGTTGATGGTGCAGCCGCTGGCGTTCGACACGAGAGCGCCGAGATTGGCGGAGCCTCCCTCTGTCGTCACGGTATAGATTGGACCATTTTCGACTGTCTGGAGCACGCCGGCGTACGGGTTCTTCCCGTCGGTT
>DATGGN010000054.1:0-25702 GCA_035308485.1 Rhizomicrobium sp. | reverse complement strand
GGTTCAAGCGCGGGAATTATTCCCTCAAGCCGCGACAACACCGAAAATGCGTCCAGCGCCTCCCTGTCCGTTGCCGAAAAGTATTTCACGCGGCCGCGATCCTTGAGCCAGGCGTGCTCGGGGCCGACGCCGGGATAGTCGAGGCCGGCCGAAACGGAATGCGCTTCGCGCACCTGTCCTTCCGGCGTCTGCAGCAGATAACTGCGCGCGCCGTGCAGAATCCCCGGTTCTCCTTTCTCCAGCGTTGCAGCGTGACGTTGCGTGTCGAGACCCGATCCCGCCGCTTCCACGCCGTGAATTTCCACGCTTTCGTCATCGAGGAAGGGGTGGAAAAATCCGATCGCGTTCGAGCCGCCGCCGACGCAGGCGACGAGAAGATCGGGAAGCCGGCCCTCGGCTCCGAGAATCTGTACGCGCGTCTCTTCGCCGATGACGGTCTGAAAATCGCGCACCATCGCGGGATAGGGGTGC
Organism: Rhizomicrobium sp.; assembly: GCA_035308485.1. Classification (GTDB taxonomy): domain Bacteria; phylum Pseudomonadota; class Alphaproteobacteria; order Micropepsales; family Micropepsaceae; genus Rhizomicrobium. Next base: position 25,231 of record DATGGN010000054.1, on the reverse strand, counting down.
GGACCGGCGGCGGAGCCGATGATGTAGAACGTGTCCGTGACATTCGCCACCCAATCGCGCAGCGCTTCGTTCATGGCGTCTTTCAGCGTTTTCGATCCCGACGTGACTTCGCGCACGTCCGCGCCCAAAAGGCGCATGCGAAAGACGTTGGGCTTCTGCCGTTCCATGTCCACCGCGCCCATGTACACCACGCAGGGCAGGCCGAAGCGCGCGGCGACCGTGGCGGTCGCGACGCCGTGCTGGCCGGCGCCGGTCTCCGCGATGATGCGCGTCTTTCCCATGCGCCGCGCGAGCAGGATCTGCCCCAGGCAATTGTTGATCTTGTGCGCGCCGGTATGATTGAGGTCTTCGCGCTTCAGGTACACTTTGGGCCCGCGCAGATGCTCCGTGAGGCGCTCGGCGAAATAGAGCGGACTCGGCCGTCCGACATAATGGCGCGCCAGATTCTCCAGCTCGGCTTTGAATAGCGGATCGCTCTTTGTCGCTTCCCACGCCTCCTCGAGCGCAAGCACGAGCGGCATCAGCGTCTCGGCGACGAAGCGGCCACCATAGGCGCCGAAATGCCCGGCCGTGTCGGGCCCGCTGCGCCAGGAATTGGCGAGGGTCATGCCGGCTGCTCCACCGCGAATTCCGCCGCGCGGGCCGCGGCGACGAAATCGGCGATCTTCTGTGCATCCTTGATTCCGGGCGCTGTTTCGACGCCGGACGACACGTCCACACCGGGAGCGCCCGCCGTTCGGATTGCCCGCGCCACGTTCTGTACGTTCAGGCCGCCGGCAAGAAGCCACGGCTTGCGGATTCTCCGTTCACGGAGCAATTGCCAGTCGAAGGCGCAGCCCATACCGCCCTGAAGGCCGCTCGCCGTCTTGCCCTCGAAAAGCAGCATGTCGGCCACCGCCTCGTATTCGGGCACCTGGTCGAAATCTTGTGCTTCAGAAATTCCGATAGCCTTCACCACGGGAATGCCGAAGCGGGCTCGAATCTCGGCCACGCGCTTTGGCGACTCACTACCGTGCAACTGGAGGAAGTCCGGTCTTGCTGCGGCCGCACCCCCGGCGATCGTCTGATCGCCGGCATCGACGAAGAGCGCGACGACGGGCACGCGGCCGCGCAAGGCCGCGGCAATCGCCCCCGCCTTGTCCGGCGAAACATAGCGCGGCGAGCCGGGGTGGAACACGAGGCCCGCGAAATCGGCGCCGGCGCGCGCCGCCGCAAGCGCGTCTTCCGGCCGCGTAAGCCCGCAGATTTTGACCTTCGTCGCCATCGGTCGCCTGCTTATGGCGGCGCAAGGGACAACGCAAGGCGGAGGGACGATGCGCAGCGCCGTGATTGACGGCGGCCAGGAACAGGAGAGAATGCGCGAATGACAATCCTGCTCGATCGAATCTCCATCGACCCGGGCGTGTGCGGCGGCAAACCCTGCATCAAGGGCACCCGTATCTGGGTTTCGCTGATTCTGGACAATCTGGCCGACGGGATGACGGAAGCCGGGCTGCTTGAGCAATATCCACAACTTGCGCCAGATGATATCCACGCGGCGAAAGCGTTCGCCTCGCCGGACAACAAAGCCGAAGCTTACGAATGGGTGCGCCAACGCCGCGATGCGCGGCCGGGTGTGGGGATGACTTCGGTAGAAATCCTTCGAGGGCCTCACGAAGACCACAGTTAAGCCATGTACAGTATTTGCACGTAATGCGTGATTAGCGTGCTTACTCATAACGAGCGAAGTGGAGAATCCTTTTCCAAGCCACTCGCGGAGCGAACCGCAACTGGGATGGCGGCACCCCGCCCTCCCTGTTGCGGTTGGCCCTCAATCACCAGACCGCTAAGCTGCGCGCATTACCGTAGAACAGCCGCGATCCGTTGCGGTTGGCCCTCAATCACCAGACCGCTAAGCTAGACCCTCCCATAAGGCCCTGACAAAGGGCCTTTTTTTCCGGTTTGAGGGCGAGGAAACTCGATCTTCAGCCGGTTAGAAGAGCGCAAACTGATCGGGATTTTTCGGGGCGGGTTCACGGTTTCTTCCACGATAGGTTCGGATGTTCTCGTATTGCTTGTCGGTTATCTGGACCAAATGGACCTTCCCGGAGGGAGCCATTGCGCCCTCGACCTGGCGCGCCAGAGACTCGGCCTGTTCCTTGCTCGCGCAGAACTTGAGATAGACAGAAAACTGGCTCATCTCAAAGCCGAGATTCAGAAGCGCGTGGCGGAATTTCGTTGCGGCCTTGCGCTCCTTTTTGGTGCCCACCGGCAAGTCGAAGAGGACAAAGAGCCACACGATCCGATACCCACTCAGAGCAGCCGGTTCATCGGGGCGCTCGTTGAGCAGAGCAGGTGGCCGGCCATTCATGCCTCGAGCGGCAGAGACGGAAGCGGCAAGTCGAGTTCTGCGCCTTCCCCCGCGTACGCCCGCGCCAGCGACTGGGCCAAACGCTCCGCGCATGTCATGACCGGACTCAACCCGCACGTCGTGGGTAAATCAAGGATCATCACCCGCGCGAGTGCGGCTTTTGCATCCCGATCCAACTCAGTGATTCCGCCTTGGACGAGGCGCCACACTTCCCTGTCCACGACGGGGCGAAACGGCTCCATCAAATCGTCCACAAGCACCATGGGATTCGATCGGTTGGCATGCATCAAACCGAATCCGGGATGCAGGCCTGCGGCCATGACAGCGCGCGCGGTGCCGGCGCGAACGACTGCGTACCCATAATTGAGCATGGCATTGACGCCGCTTCCGCCTTTGTCGCGCCGGAAATCAGTACCGAACAGCAGGGGCCAATATCGCCGTGCTGCATCCGCTTCCACATTCTCCGGGTCGCCGGAGCGCACCCTGCGCGACAAGAGATAAAATCCGGTATTCGAAGCGCCCACCGCCGCGAGAGTCGCGCCCTGGGCCAGAATCTTCGCGCGGACGAGCTGCGCCCAGAGCCGCTTCTTGAGGGGCAGCGCCGCAGAAATCTGGTCGTTCATACGCCCGGTTTGCACATGATGCGCGTCGACCGGCCAGACGATCGCAGCCGGCATGTGATTGGGTCCACACAGAACGATCGGGATTCCCCGGCCCGACAGTTCGACAAGAGCATTGTTTGTGTACGTCAAGCCATGTGCGTTCGCGATGACTGCGGCAATATCGTCGAGCGGTACTCTGCCGACTTCTTCCTGCTGTTCCGATACCGTGAGGAAGCCGCGATTGATCGACAGATGCCGTCCGTCCGTGGCAATCTCTACGACGCGCCCAACCATCGCGTTTGCCCCCGATTACAGGTTCCGTGCTGCCTCATCCGGGAGGACACGCCAAACCCGTCCCAATTCGTCGACGCGAACGCGCTCTGCTTTCATGGCTTTGAGCGTATTGTACGACGCCATCAACCATCGGAACGGATCTTCGGGATCGGCGTGCCGCTGGTCAAGGTTTCCCGCCTCATTGTGTGCGGCGAGCTTGAAACGATTCGCAGCGGCGTCGAGACGATGCACAACCATAGTCGTACGCGTGCCGTTAACTTCGAGCTTGAGAAGATCACCCTTGAACACGCGCATCACGAAACGAGCATCGGGATGCCGCGTCTCCCATGACGGCTTCCTTTTCCGCTGGTTGGCGTCGAATACAGACGTCGCTATGCCGGCCCATCGACCATCAGCGAGCTCGATGACGTCCACGAAAGCATTCTCGCCTGCACTATATGATTTGTAGTTGCGACCGCTCCGATCTCCAATCGGGACAAGGTATTCCGGCTTTTCCACTTTCATAAGCCGTACGTGACGGATGCCGTGCTTCAGAGCCGGAATTGGCGACTGCGTACCAAAGGACTGCAACGCGGACTTGAAGTCTTTCCCCTCGCGCTTTTCGCGGTCGATATGCGCCTGCACAAGGCCACGTAATCTCAGGTCACGGATTCGTCCGATCTCCTTTTCGTTGAGCGCAACAAATGATTTTCGATAAACAAGATTGCCGTCTTCTTTCGCTTCGTCTCCCGCGACGCTCCCGTAGGCCGTGTCCTCGTGCAATTTTCCCTGAACGCCATGATCGGGTTTGTGCGACACCGCGATATCTTTCAGCTTTTGCTCCAGGTCATTGCGCAGGTCGGGCCAGGGCAGGGGAATCTCGATTTTTTGACGTTCGTCGTCATAGGCGCTCGACATGCGGTGGAGCAGCCTGCGGTCGGTGAGCGCCGCAACCACAGCGTCGATTGCATGATGGCGATGGTCCTTTCGGTTCTTTGCGTTGCTGTAATTGTGGTCAGGCAGCAAATCGTTGAGACCCCACTTGCTACGGATCATCGCTGTCAATTTGCCGGGAAGGACATGGACCTTGTGGGGATCGGTCACCGCTGCAAGATACGATTTGGCCACCCGCGCAAGCCAACCGGTCTCGTTCAGCTGCCGGGCCTGAAAGCCGCCCATTCGATCATAGCGTTGACGCGCTTCGGGTCCAAAACGCCATGCTTTTCCTCTAATCGCCGCGGCCCGTAATGAAATCTCGTCCCAGTTGTACCTGTGACCGGATATCTCGGGATTGTCGCCGAACGCCTCATACGGTGTCCTGTTGCCTTTGTGGCGATTTGCATAACGCATGCAGATGATCTTGTTCGCGGCGCTGTCGTCCCAGGAGTCCGAAAAAGGAATGAGGTGATCGATGTCCACTTCGTCCGAAAGCAACCGCGCGATGTTGATTACTTCGCCGGTATAAGGGCAGCGACGATCCATCGGGTCGTTCGGATTCTGCTCTTCCCAGAGCCGCAGCTTCAGGAGATTTCGTGCGTTGACCTCCTGACCGAGCGCGCGAATATTCCCTGCCCGGTCTTCATTCTTCCGCTGATTTTTCGCCTGCTCGGCTTCAACTTCAGCAAGCATCCTTGGCGACAGCTTGAAGGAACGCGTCATCTCGACCGTTACTTCCGTTGGTGGCCCGTATTCGGCGATCAAAGCGTTGACGACGCGCCGCAACTGGCCAAGGCCGATATGTACCGTGGGATTCGGAAACCGGCCCCAGCGCTTGTCCGATCTGTCTCGCGGATCGCCGGTGCCCAGAACATCGTCTTGCAACCATTCGCCATAATAGGGGAGGTATCCGGTGACCGACAATTCGCCATCCGGCAGCAGCGCATGATCATACCCGGCGGCTTTCGCCGCTTCCGGATAATTAAGGCCGGCCTCCGCCATAAATGGTACAATCTTCCGGATTGCCCTCAGTCCGAGGCGACAATGACCGTCGGGCAGAAAAGCGGAAGCGATAGCTTTACATTTCGATGCGTCAGTGGTCGTACTTTCGCAGAGCCATGAAACAAGCTCGGACTCGTCCGATTCATCGGTCAGCTTCGCTACGATCTCAATCTGCCGCTCAAGCGAAAACGATCTCCACGCTTTTCCAAACAGCGACTTCTGCGAAAGCTTGGCGGCCGTCTCGTCGCCTTTGAGTTCCTTGCGCTTCTCGCCTTCGAGATTGAATCGCGCTTCCGGTGGAAGTTTCAGTGTGGATCGAAGCTTGTCGAAGGATACCCTACCGTTCTGAAAGAGGGCCAGGGCGATTCGATCCCCTTCTTCTTTCGAGAGCGGCCTTTCAGGCCTTCCCGTTTCCGCGATGGCAAGGTTGCGCACCTCCTGCCAGATGCGGAAGCGTTGCGCGAGCGGGTGTGCCCACGGGCATCGGAAACCGTCTGCGTCACCGATGTCCTTGGCAGGATCAAGAGAGCATTTTCCCACGGGCGGCTCGGCGAGGGGCCGCTGATAGAAGATGGCGCGATGAATTGTTTCGTACGCGGTCTTCGTCATTCCCGCGTGGTGTGGTGACTGGATTTTCCAGATCGCCTCAAACTCGTCCAGCAACATCTGCCGCGTCGGATAGAAGTCGTATTCGGCTTTTGCACCGGTGCTCCGGTTGCGCGCGCGAACGGGTCTACGCTGGCGATGCTGCCAGTAAAGGAATTCACCAAGTGTGCGGGCGCCAGCCTGGTGCATCGCCTCATGCAGCTTTCCCGCAGCGAGCTTGATAGCGCCTGTCTCCGCCTCCGCTTTCTCGGTTTTTCTGTTTGAAAGGAATCCCCGCCGCTGGTTCAGGTGCGCCGCGCCCCACGCGCAACGCGGCGATCCACAGCGTTGGAGGTCTTCGACTGCGGGTCGCGACCGTCCGGATAGATGCGAACGCCGCCCGGTCCGAGTCCAATTGGCTCGCCGTCCTTGTTCAGCCAGACCGCAAACCAGCCAAGGGAGTTGGACCCGACGTCGATCCCTAGCCTGTAAGGGCGAGTGCCATTTGATTCGGATTTCATGTGCAGCCCCCGAGAGAAGGCGAAACCTACCACAGATCCCGCCCCTCCACTCCTGCCACCCCGCGAGGACTTACCGCGGAGACTGAGCTTATGCGTTACGGTTGGCTCTCTCAACGGTTTGACAGTTCGACTCGTGACAATGAATATATGTCCAGGGGCTATTCGGCCGAGAGGTTTTGCCAACGACTTAGCGGTCTGGTGATTGAGGGCCTCCCGTTAACAAGCTGAAAAGCACCAAATGGGGGCGAGCTGCGGCTCGCCCCCTTCTTGTCTGGTCGGCAAGCACGGCGGGCCGCGTTCTTCGAAATACAGAATCGCCGGCAGCGAATTGGCGGCTCACATTGAATTGTCCGCGCTTGCCTCTTCCGATTTGGCCGATCGCTATGTCGATGCGTCCAGTCGTCACAAAGTTATCCCGTCAGTGCGGATTTCGTGCATCAGCAGCGTGCGCTCATCGTATGCCGACGCCAGATAGGGCTTTGCGTCGAAAAATGCCCCCGTCTCGTCAAGGAATTGGACTCGCAGTTCTGCCAGTCTGTCCAGCTCATCCCATCTGTCCGAAAGGGACTTCAGAAACACCGCGATATCGTAGTCCGAATCCGGGCTGCCGTCGCCGCGCGCCCTCGATCCAAACAGGACAACCCGATCAAGGCGATCCCCGTACATCTCTTCGAGCGCCGCACGGAAGCGCGACAGCACCCAGTATGATTCCACAGCTGCGGCCATGACAGTCCCTGAGCTTGATTGCGGCAACGTTGGGTCAAGACGTGTTCAAACCAATCCCGATCTGCTAAACGCCATGGATGCGTCAAGTGCTGCACAATATCGAAGCCGGGAGGGTGAGTGAAGAACTCGCGCGCTGCGGCCTCCCGCCGGGGCAGCGCTTGCGCGTGATCGTGCAAAGCCGGGACGACGAAGAGCCGTCCATGGCCGCTTTGAATGCAGCGGGCGGCGCATTCGCCTGGCTCACCGACGAACCCGATCTGTACGATGACCGTGATCTCCTTGAACCGAACCGATGACGGCTGGCCGTCCCATGCACGTAATGAACGACATTCTGAAAGAGCTTCGGCGTCTTCAGCCGGAATTGCGCCGGCGTTACCCCATTCGGGAGATGGGCGTGATCGGTTCGTACGTGCGCGGAACGCAGCATGCCGGCAGCGATGTCGACGTCCTGGTCGATTTTGACGCTCCGATCGGTCTGATGGAATTTGTGGGTCTGAGAAACGATATAGGGGATGCGATCGGACTCCACGTTGATCTTGTCATGAAGGAATCGCGAACCGGTCGGCGGGTTCTTTCCGAAGTCGTAATGCTATGACGAATTTGGGGGCGCTATGCCCTCATTGTTGCGCCCGATCCTGCGGGCGGGACGCCCGCGGTCCCGGGAAAATTAGCCCCGCTCCGGAAGGCGGGGGGCCATGTAACAAGATCGGGTAGGGGATATTCCGTATCGGTTGACATAGAAACTGAAATGGTATATTCGCCGGTCCTGAAGTCACAGCACAGGAACGACGACCCATGAGCGAGTCTCCCCCGAAAGTCGGCTACGGCCGGCCGCCGGTGCATACCAGGTTTCAGAAGGGCCAGTCCGGCAATCCGGGCGGACGGCCGGGACCGAAAAAGCAGATCAAGCGGGCCTTCGACGCCGCGCTCGGCGATGCCCTCAAGGCCGACAAGCAGGAACTGCGAGACGCCAGGCCGAGAAAGGTGATCGAGGTCATGGCCCGCAAGGTCGCGCTCGATGCCCTCGATGGCCGGTTCACCGCCATGCGGCTCGTCCTCGCGATTCTCGACCGGGAGGACGACGATGAGCGCCGCGCGGCGGCCGAAATGAGCGCCGACACAAATATGAAGGTGCTTCTCGGAGATCGCTACGAGGAGTTCACGGCGCGATTTCAAAATGCGCTCGCCACGGGCGCGGGCGACGAACTGGCGACCATTGCGCGGGAATTCCAGGCGCTCGAAAAAATCCCTCAGTCAGGGAATTCCTGAGCGAAATCGGAAAAAAAGAGGGCCGGAAAGCGGAAAGCCGGCAATTGCAGGACGAATTTCGCTCCGGCGCGCGGAGAACAGGGAATTTTCGCGGGAATTCCGGAAAACCGGTCGAAGTACGGAGGCGGCGTCTTTGCGCGGATCAAAAATGTACAGAAAGCACCCTGGCGGAACGCACAGTCAATCTGCGCCGTTGTTGAGCCGCTCGCGCAATTCCTTCCCGGTGCGGAAGAACGGCGCGCGTTTCTGGCCGACACTTACCGGCTGCCCGGTCCGCGGATTGCGTCCGGTGCGCGACGAGCGAACCTTGACGGAGAACACTCCGAACCCCCGCAGCTCGACGCGGCGGCCGTCGGAAAGCGCCTGCGCAATTTCGTCGAGAAGGGTCGATACGATCCGCTCGACATCGCGGTGGTAAAGATGCGGATAGCGTTGCGCAAGGCGCCCCACCAGTTCGGATTTGATCATTCCCCCTTTGCCCCCGAAGGGTGCGCGCCCAGCGTGGCTCACCCCGATACTGCTCGCAAAAATAGCGTAGTCAGGCCGGCCTTTAAGCGTCAACGGAAAGGCATGAGGCGCGCAAAACTGCGCGCCCCGTGCGGCGTTTTTGCCACGCTCCGGCCCGACGACGCCTACTCTTCCGCGTCTTCCGTGTCGCGCCGCTTCTTGAGTGCCGCGCCGAGAATGTCGCCCAGCGATGCACCTGAATCGGATGAGCCGAACTGCGCAACGGCTTCTTTTTCCTCGGCCAGCTCTCGTGCCTTGATGGACAGCGTCACCCTGCGGCTCGCCTTGTCGACAGCCGTTATCATGGCATCGACTTTTTCCCCGACCCCGAAACGTTCCGGCCGTTGGTCGGCCCGGTCGCGCGCCAGATCGGAACGACGAATAAAGCCCTTGCTGCCGTCGGCGAGACTTACCTCAATGCCTCCATCCGTCACCTCGGTCACAGTGCAGGTCACGACATCGCCCTTCCTGGCCGGCGCGGCCTTTTCAACGCGATCGCCTGCGAGCTGCTTTACGCCAAGGCTGATGCGTTCCTTTTCGACATCGACATCAAGGACCTTCGCCTTGACCACATCGCCCTTCTTGAAATCGGCGATGGCTTCCTCGCCGGCTTTGTCCCAGGAGAGATCGGAAAGATGGATCATCCCGTCAATCTCGTTCTCCAGCCCGATGAACAGCCCGAATTCGGTTATGCTCTTCACTTCCCCCTCGACGGCCGAGCCCGGCGGGTGAGCCGCCGCAAACGCACTCCAGGGATTTTCAGTGCACTGTTTCAGTCCCAGACTGATGCGCCGTTTGTTGGAATCCACCTCCAACACCTGGACCTCGACCTCCTGGCCTGCCGACACGATCTTGGATGGCGCCACATTCTTTTTCACCCAGCTCATTTCCGAGACGTGTACAAGTCCCTCGACTCCGGGTTCGAGTTCCACGAATGCGCCGTAATCGGTGACATTCGTCACCTTTCCGGTAAAGCGTACACCAGGCGGATATTTGGCGCCTACGCCTTCCCAGGGATCGGTCTGCAGTTGCTTCATGCCGAGGCTGATGCGCTGGGTCTCCTGGTTGATCTTGATGATCTGTACAGTGACCTGCTGGCCGACCGAGAGCACCTCCGTCGGATGGCTGACCCGTCGCCAGGCGATGTCGGTGACATGCAACAACCCGTCCACGCCGCCCAGATCCACAAAGGCGCCGTAGTCTGTGATGTTCTTTACCGTGCCTTCGACGATCTGCTTTTCCTGAAGGCTGGCGACGAGCGAGGATCGTTCTTCGGCGCGCCTCTCTTCGAGCACCGCGCGGCGCGAAACGACGATATTGCCCCGGCGCCGATCCATTTTCAGGATCTGGAACAGCTGCGGCTGGTTCATGAGCGGGCCGACGTCGCGCATGGGGCGCACGTCGACCTGGCTGCCGGGCAGGAATGCCACCGCTCCGTCGAGATCGACGGTAAAGCCGCCCTTGACCCGGCCAAAAATCACGCCGGTTACGCGCGTCTGTTCGTTGAAGGCCCTTTCGATCCGAATCCAGCTTTCCTCGCGACGCGCCTTGTCGCGCGAGAGTACGGCCTCGCCGAGCGCGTTCTCGATGCGCTCGACATACACTTCCACCTCGTCGCCCTGTTTGATGTTGGGCGGTTGGCCCGGCATGGAAAATTCCTTGAGCGCGACGCGGCCTTCGGTTTTCAACCCCACATCGACGATCGCGTAATCGTTCTCAATGGCCACGACGGTGCCCCGCACGACGGTGCCTTCGGCGGGCGCGCGGGTCTCGAAACTTGCTTCGAGCATCGCCGCGAAGTCGTCGCGGCTGGGAGCGGATATGGATTCGGCGACGGATGCCATGTGTTGTCCTTCTCAAACTGGTTTGCGCGGCACGCAGTGGCGCCGCAGGATTCACGCGAAAAGCCCTGGCCTTTCGCCGGAATTTGGATTGCTTTGCGGTCTTTGCCCGAGAAAGGCCCGCCGGGTCTCCTTCAACCCCTGTGGCGGATCCTGAGCGCCTCCTCGACCTTTGGCTGAACCAGGACGAGGGCTGCCGCGAAGGCCGCGTCTATATCCAATCCGCTCGTGTCGAGCAAGATCGCGTCCGCGGCGGGACGCAGGGGCGCCGTCTCGCGCGAACGGTCCCTTTCGTCCCGCGCGCGGATGTCGGCCAGCACCGCATCCTCCGAAACGATGCGCCCCCGCTGTTCGAGTTCGAGCCGGCGACGATGGGCGCGCACCTGGGGTCGGGCATCAACGAACAGCTTGGCGGCGGCGTCGGGGCAGACCACGGTCCCGATATCGCGGCCGTCGATGACCGAGCCGGCAGAGCCCCCGGGCGGGTGGGATGCGAAGCTTCGCTGATAATCCAGGAGCGCGGCACGTACGCGCGGAAAGGCAGCAACGATGGACGCCGCCTCGGCGATATGGTCGGCGCGCAGATCGGCATCCCCGACATCGTGGGGATCGATCCCGCACGCCGCCGCGGCTGCGCTTGGTTCATCACCAGGATGATGGCCACCGCGCAACACCCTGAGCGCAACAAGCCTGTACAACAAACCGGAATCGAGGTGGGCAAAGTGGAAGTAATCGGCGAGACGCAGCGCAAGCGTACCTTTGCCGGACGCTGCGGTGCCGTCGACGGCCACCACGACGGGCCCCCTCATCGCGTGGGAGGCGCGATTGCTGCGCCAAGACTTCGCATGAGGCTGCGGAAACGGGGGAAGCTGGTGCGCATCATCGTGGAATCATCGATTTCGACGGGCTGGCGCGTGGCGAGTCCCGCAACGAGAAACGACATCGCCAAGCGGTGGTCCATGTGGGTTGCAATCCGGCCACCGCCCGTGACGCCGTCCAGACCCCGCCCCTCTATGATCAAGCCGTCCGGCAGCTCTTCGACCGTAACGCCGATTGCCTCAAGTCCGCGGGCCACTCCTGCGAGCCGGTCGCTTTCCTTCACCCGCAGCTCCGCGAGTCCGCGCATGACGGTGCGCCCCTCTGCAAACGCGGCGAGCACGGCAAGAATGGGATACTCGTCGATCATCGATGGCGCGCGCTCGGGCGGAACTTCCGTTCCTTTCAGGGCAGAGCTGCGAACCACCAGATCGCCGACCTGTTCTCCGCCGCTCTCGCGGTCGCTCGCGACGTGGATGATGGCGCCCATTTCGCGAAGGGTTTCGAGAAAACCCGCTCGCCGGGGATTGAGGAGCACATTGGAGAGTGTGATCTCCGAACCGGGCACGATGAGCCCCGCTGCAAGGGGAAACGCGGCAGATGAAGGATCGCGCGGCACCAGCACATCTGCCGGGCGCAACTCCGCTTCGCCGAGCAGGCTGATCACTTCGCCCCGATCGGCACGCTCGACTGTGATCTCGGCTCCAAAGGCCCTGAGCATGCGCTCGGTGTGGTCGCGTGTGAGTTCATCCTGCGCGATCCGGGAACGCCCGGGCGCATTGAGAGCGGCGAGCAACAGTGCGGACTTCACCTGCGCAGACGGAACATCGACATGATGGTCAATGCAGACTGGCCGGTTGGCACCAACGAGCGTGGCGGGAAGCAACCCTCCTTCCCGAGCCTGAAATCTGGCGCCAAATTGCACAAGCGGCTCGAGCACACGCAGCATGGGTCGGCGCCGCAGGGAAGCGTCACCCGAGAAAACAGCAGTGATCGGCGTCGTCGCAACGGCGCCCATGACGAGGCGCGCCCCCGTGCCGGAATTCCCAAAATCGAGGATGTCATCCGGTTCGGCCAGCCCGCCCACGCCCCTGCCATGCACGCGCCAGGCGCCTGTCTCGTCTTTCGCAATGTGGGCGCCCAGTTTCCGCATCGCCTCTGCGGTTCGCAGAACATCCTCCGCCTCGAGAAGTCCGACGATTTTCGTCCGCCCGACGGCGAGGCTTCCAAGGATCAGCGCGCGGTGCGAGATCGACTTGTCGCCGGGGACTTCCACGTTTCCTTTGAGCGGGCCAGACCGGCGCGCTTCCAGCGGTCGCGAGATTTCAGGCGCCTGCATGCGATCTCTCCGCTTGGCTTTGACAGCCTGACCCAGCCGTGGCAAACGACCCGACCTTTGAAACCGGAATTCACAATCGGATGGAATGACCCTGGTCAAGGCTGATCTCGGAACCAAACGCGTTTGTCCAAGCTGCAGCGCGCGGTTTTACGACCTGCAGAAGCGGCCCATCGAGTGCCCGAAATGCGCTTTCTCCTTTGAGCCGGAAGCCCTCTACAAACAGCGGCGTCCACGTCCGGAGCCCGAAAAGGCGGCCGGCGGCCAGACGACCGAGGAGGGGGAACTGCGGGAATCGGGGGAGATGGAAGAATCTGACGTCGACGAAACGGCGGACGAAGAGGCCGCGGTGATCGAGGAGGTCGACGAGGAGACCGTCGAAGCAGAAGAGGAAGAAACGGAGACCGCGGGAATGACCGTGGTCGACCCCGCGGAGCAGGGCGGGGAAATCGAGGATATCGACGAAGAAGAAATAGTCGAAGAGGACGTGGAAGATCCGGCGCTGCTGGAGGAAGTGGGTGAAGAAGAAGAGGACGTGAGCGGTATCATCGATACCGACATTGAAAAGGACGAACGATAGACGGCGAAAGAAACACCGGGGCCATAGCTCAGTTGGGAGAGCGCTTGAATGGCATTCAAGAGGTCAGGGGTTCGACTCCCCTTGGCTCCACCAGCTTTGGCGCGCGGAGCGCGAACTGCGGCTCGGCAGGCCGGCCGCTCTAGTTTCAACACAATTTAGGCTGACTACTTCGCGGCCCGGGAGCCCACCACCGTACCGTAAAAATACGAAAGGTAACGCGGTGCGTTCGTTCTTAGACGCGCGATCCCTGCCGAAGGGCGCAACGCTCGAAACCGATGTGGCGATCGTCGGCGGAGGCCCGGCGGGAATATCGCTCGCGCTCGCGCTGGCCGGCGCGCCGTTCCGTGTCCTCCTCATCGAGAGCGGCGGCCTGCAGTTCGATGCCGCTACGCAGCGGCTCTATGCAGGAACCGAGAGCGGTGTTTCGTACATTCCGCTCGAGAACACCCGGTTGCGCTATCTCGGGGGCTGCAGCAATCATTGGGGCGGCTGGTGCCGCCCGCTCGATCCGGTCGATTTCGAAAAGCGAGACTGGCTGCCATGGTCCGGTTGGCCGTTTGCGCGCAGTACCATCGAACCTTACTTCGCGCGCGCGCAATCGCTCGTCGAGGCCGGCTCGATTGTCTACGATGATTCGAAAACATGGACAAAAGCATGGGGTGCTCCGCTGCGGTTGGCGAGCGGCGGGGTGTACACAACCTATTTTCAATTCAGCAAGCAGCGCGATGGCACCCTGCCCACCCATTTTGGCGAGCGCTATGCCGACGATTTGCGGCGTATCGCCAATCTTACCGTCTGTCTTTTTGCAAATGTCACGGGATTGCGGCTCACGCATGACGCACGCAGCCTTGCACGGCTCGATGTAGCGACACTTGAAGGAAACCGGTTTGCCGTTAAGCCGAAGGTTTCGGTCGTCGCTACGGGCGGCATCGAAACGCCCCGCCTGCTGCTTGCTTCAAACGACGTGATGCGAACCGGCGTCGGAAACGCGCACGGTCTCGTGGGCCGTTTTTTTGCCGATCATCCCATTCCGGGGCAGACGGCGACGCTGGTGCTCTTCGATGGCCGGCTCGCGCCTTACTATCAGAACATTCAGACGGCTAACGGCATCAATTTCCGAGCCGCTTTGGCGCCAAGTGATTCGTGGCGGCGCAATCACGCTCTTCCCGGCGCTCTGGCGACGGTGGAAAGGGAGGTGCAGCTCGATGGTGTGGGGCAGGCCGCGCTTGCCGAAACGGCTGGGGTGCTGGGCGTCGACGCATCCTCGATGCGCGCCTTTACGCTGGGCTGCGGAATGGAACTCGCGCCGGATCCCGACAGGCGGCTTTCACTTGCCGCCGACCGGGATGCGCTCGGTATGCCGAGGCTCAGACTCGACATGCGAATTTCGGACGACGATTTTGCCCGCTACCGGAAAACTCTCAGAGAACTCGGGCGGCAGCTGCTTTCCGCGCGAACCGGCATGATCCGGCTCCTGCACAATTCGCGGGCCGAATGGATGAGCGTGATGGATTGGGGAAATCATCACATGGGAACCGCGCGCATGCACGAGGACCCACGGCAGGGCGTCGTCGATGCCGACATGAAGGTACATGGCGTGAACAACCTGTACATTGCTGGCAGCGCGGTATTTCCCACCTACGGTGCTTCGAACCCCACGCTCAACCTTCTTGCGCTGGTGCTGCGACTGGCCGACCATCTGAGGACGGGATTCCGATGAGCGTCGCCGACAAGATGCCGATTTCAAGGCGGCCGTTCATTTCAGGCCTTCTGGGAATTGTTGCCGTCGCGGGCATTGCGGCTCTCGAGGCGCCGCGGCTCTTTCCGAAGTTGTTCGAGCGGCGATATCCTCCGACGCCCTTCGACGATCTTTTCGCTTTGCTGCCGGATCGGGAGAATGCCGCTCGCCTCGGCGCCGCTTTGGTGGCCGCAATGCCGCGTCACATCGATGCGCGCGTCGTGGCGGCTCGGGTGCGCAGGAAAGTCGGTGGGCGTCCTCTTGCTCTGGCGATCGGCGAAGATCTTGCCCAAGGGCGGTTGCTCGAAGCGCAGGGTTGGCTGCTTCCCGACTCGCTCGCGGAGATTTGCATGCTCGCCGCGCTGGTCGAGCGTACAAGCGTACGCACCTAGCCACCGGCGTCGTCAATCCATCCCGCGGGTGCTGACCGGTCAGTAAGAACAAAGGCATCTCTTCGCCGTGCCGAAGACGATCTGTGCTTGATTCCACGCAAGCCGCTCCCACATTTCTCCGGCTGGCGGCGCTTTTTCCGGGCGGCGAGCGTTATTATCAGGCGATGTCGCGGCAATTCTGGAGGCCGCTTGAGTTGTATGAACGGAGGTTCAGGAAAGCGGCAAATTCGCGGCGCCCAGGGACACGAAAACTTGTTCCGGGCGGCTTTAATTCAAGAGGTTGAAACTGGCCGCAATGGGTATCACCTCAGTCTCAGGACTGGAACGACTCGGGACCTTGGGGCGTATCCGGAAGGAGTGAAGACGATGACGAACACAGATGGATTCCCGAATTTCGAAGCCGCCGCCGGGCTGATGTTCGGTCCGAACATTGCCTACATCAAGCCGACGCCTGTGGCGGAAGCGCGGCGCATGGGAATTCTTCCTCCCGGCATCCGCGTTCCGGACAATCTGAAGCTCTACGTGCTTCACGCAAGCGACGGACGCGTCCTGGGCTTTACGGATGACTGGGACTCTGCTTACAGCGCGGCCGTCCAGAACGAGCTGACACCCCTCAGCGTCCATTAACGGATTTTCGCCTCACGCAGCCTGAGAGGACGAATTCGCGCCACCGTTAGTCGGTTCCGTGAGCAGAGCGTAAAGCACTTCGGCGCGGCTTGCAGCGCGCAGCTTCTCACAAGTGATCTGGTTTCTCAGAAGACGTGAGACGCGTGCGAGGGCCTTGAGGTGATCGGCGCCCGCACTCTCGGGCGCGAGGAGCAGAAAAACCAGATCGACCGGCTGTTCGTCGACGGCGTCATAGGCGACCGGTGTTTCGAGGCGGGCGAACAGCCCCACGATATGGGGAAGTCCTGCGAGCCGCCCGTGGGGGATGGCGATGCCTTGGCCCATGCCCGTGCTGCCCAGCCGTTCGCGTTCGATCAGCGTCTCAAAAATGCGGCGCTCCGGTATCTGGGTAAGCCGGGCAGCCTGGTGGGCGAGTTCCTGCAACAGCTGCTTCTTGCCGGAAGCCTTCACAGCGGGAAGAACGGCTTCGGGCGAAAGCAAATCGACGATTTCCATGACGGCTCGCCTGGTTTGAGATCAGACGCCTGCGCCCCTCGGCACTTTCGTCTTTTCGTGGTGATTCCTGATTCTGCGTTTGTACCGGCGTATCTGCTTTTCGAGATGATCGAAGGCCACTTCGAAGGCACGGTGCGTGTCGGCTGCTTCGCCTTGGGCTTTCAGCACAACTCCAGAGTCCAGGTGGGCCGTGCAGTCCGCGCGGAAGCCCGAGCCCTCGTGCGAAAAAACGACATGCGCTTCCGCACCGCCATCGAAATGCTTCGTGAGGGCCTCCTCGACGCGCTCGCGAACGTGCTCCGGCAGCGCCGTTCCAATCTCGATCTGCTTGCCCGAAACCCGAACCTTCATGGGTCCCACGTGTACGGAATTTTAGCCAGGTTCAGGCCTCGCGCGTTGGTCCCGCGGACCCTGCCGAAAAAAAGCGGCGGACCATAGGTCGCGCCTCCGGCACTGTCAATTGCGGTAATCACGCCGGGGAAGCCTGCACCTTCGATGCCCCCAAGTCAGCCTGGTTGAGCCTTCGGCGCTCGGCGGACGAGGGAATGCGCATCGCTTCCCGGTATTTCGCAACGGTGCGCCGGGCGATATTGACGCCGTCGGCCATGAGGATGTCGACAATCCGATTGTCGGACAATGTCTCGCCATTCTCCCGCTGGATGAGTTCGCGGATGCGATCGCGGACCGATTCGGCGGAATGCGCTTGCGCACCGCCGGTCGCCTGTATCGCCGAGGTAAAGAAATACTTGAGTTCGAACACCCCGCGCGGCGTCGCCATGTACTTGTTGGACGTGACGCGGCTCACCGTCGATTCATGCATCGAGATCGACTCCGCTATGGCGCGCAGGTTGAGCGGACGCAGGTGACGGACGCCGTAGGTGAGGAAGCCATCCTGCTGACGAACAATTTCGCTTGCGACCTTCAGGATTGTGCGCGCCCGCTGGTCGAGGCTCTTTACGAGCCAGTTGGCATTGTTCAGGCATTCCGTCATATAAGCTCTTGAATCTTTCTCGCGCGATTGTCGGGTCACGCTTGTATAATAGCGCGAATTGACGAGCAGTCTTGGTAACGTGTCCGTGTTGAGTTCGACGAGCCAGCTGCCATCGGGCGCTTCGCGTACGAAAACATCCGGCACCAGCGCCTGTACCGGTTCGGACCCGAAGGCAAGCCCGGGCTTGGGCGTCAGGGCGCGGATTTCCGCAATCATCTCGCTGATGTCTTCCGCGTCGACCTGGCATCGCGCGCACAATCCCGCCACATCCCGACGCGCGACGAGATCCAGATTCAACAGCAGTGCCGCCATCGCAGGATCCAGGCGCTTTTTCTCGCGCAATTGCAACGCCAGGCATTCGGAAAGGTTGCGCGCGCCCACGCCCGTGGGATCAAGACCCTGTATCTTGGCCAGCACACGCTCGACATCGCTTTCTTCCGCGCTCAGCCGCTCGCTGATGTCCCGGATTTCCCCGCGCAGATAACCAGCTTCATCAATGGCATCGATGAGCGCGGCGCCGATCAACCGTTCCGCCGGAGTGAGCCCACAGATCGCGAGTTGCTCCAGAAGGTGGTCCTGCAGCGAAACGCGGCGGGCAATGCCGCGTTCAAGCGTATCGTCCTCGAGCGAGACACCGTTTGCACGCACCGTCGACCAGTCGGTGAGCGGGGGAGCGGCCGGGGCAAGGGATGTCGAATCCTCCGCAAAGACATCTTCGCGTTCGGCGTCGAGATCATCGGTGTGTGAAAAATCTTCGCGCGCCAATGCCGCGTCGGCGGGCTGATTTTCCTGATCCGCGTCGCCGGGGGGAGGGGCTTCAGCCGGCGAATCACCGGATTCTTCGCGCTCGAGCAGCGGATTGCGTTCGAGCTCCTGTTCGACAAACGCGGCAAGTTCGAGGTTGGAAAGTTGCAGAAGCTTGATGGCCTGCTGGAGTTGCGGCGTCATGACGAGCGCCTGGCCCTGCCGCAACTCCAATTTCTGCGAAAGCGCCATCTGCCCCAGCTCGCCCGTCGAACTTGTTAGAGTGAGAACCGCTCGCCGAGATAGACCCTGCGCACATCGCGATCGCCGACGATGTCGCTCGGGACACCTTCCTTCAGGACCTGGCCTTCATGAATAATGTACGCGCGATCGATGATGTCGAGCGCGTCGCGAACGTTGTGATCCGTGATCAGCACGCCGATGCCTCTGTCCTTCAGGTGGCGAACCAGCGCACGAATCTCGCCAACGGCGATCGGATCAATCCCGGCGAGCGGCTCGTCGAGCAGGATGTAGGAAGGGTGCGTGGCGAGCGCACGGGCGATCTCTACCCGGCGTCTCTCGCCCCCCGAAAGCGCGATTGCCGGGGTATCGCGCACATGGGCAATGCCAAACTCGGCGAGCAGATCTTCCACCATCGCCTCGAGCCGCGACGGATCGGATTCCACCAGCTCCGCAGTGGCGCGAATATTGTCCTCGGCCGTCAGGCCGCGAAAGATGGAGGCCTCCTGCGGCAGGTAGCCGATTCCGAGGCGTGCGCGGCGGTACATCGGAAGCTTCGTTACGTCGTGCCCATCGAGTTCGATAGTGCCGTAATCGGCGGGCACGAGTCCCGTGATCATGTAGAAGCATGTCGTCTTGCCGGCTCCGTTCGGTCCGAGGAGGCCGACGACCTCGCCCCGGCGCAGCGACAGGCTCACCGCCCGTACCACCGGCCGGCGCCGAAAGCTCTTGCCGATTCGTGTCACCACGAGCCCCTGGCCGCCTTCGACCACGCGAACTCTTTCGCGCTCCGGGCGGTTGTGAGTCTCAGATGGTGCGGCGTCGTTCATGAAGCAGACTTTTGGCTCCTCGCCTTTAAGGAATCGTGAACTATTGGTGGACACCGCCCGTCGGCTTGTCCGGCGCGGTGCCCGCCTTGGGCTGTTGGACTTTGCCGGGCCCGGACTGCCGCTCCTCCACGAAAAGACCCTGCACGCGATTGCCCTGTGCGCCCTGCGCGATCAGGCGCGATTGCCCGGTGTTCATGTTTACGACGAGCGACGTGCCGCGCATCACGTCCTTTTCCTTCGTGAGAACAACGTGACCGGTCAGGGTGATCGTACGCGGACCGAGATCATACAGGCCGTTGTCGCCCGTGGCGGTGCCCGATGGCGAAATGAAAACCACGTGCCCGAAGGCCTCGAAGCGGTTGGGTTTTCCGTCGACGACGTCCACCTTCACACGGTCAGCGCGCAGTTTATCTTCGGCCTGGGTGATCACCACGTTTCCAGTATAGGTTCCAACCTTCGTCTGGAAATTGCCCTCGAATGCGTCGGATGAAACATTTATCGGTGCATTGGAATTGTGGGGCGGTGTACTTGCGTGCGATGGCGCCGGAGCAACCGCCTCCGCGCCAAAGGCAGGTGCCGCGGCAGCCAGCATCAACGCCGTACACAGGCCGATTCGATTGTTCATGAGTGCATCTTTCGCGCGTCGATACTCATTCGTACATTGCCGTAGAGGAAGACCTCCCCCGCACCGCTCTCCTGAACCCGCTCGTGGTGGCCGCGCCTGTCGCGCGGCAATGCAGAGTTTCCGGCGGCCGCAATCTGGTGGCGATTGAGCCTGAAACGGTCGGCGCGAAACACCCCGAATTGCCCCTGACCGCTTACGGCCCTGCTGCCCACGATCGTGCCCGTCCGCATATCGACGAATGCTTCGGTGGTGTGCATCTCGTACCCGCTGTCGGAATAGACGGCAATCGGCCCCACCAGCATGAGATGCCCGGTTTTGGCATCCAGCAGACCACGCGGCGCCGTGGCGCTGATCCAGGTTCCGTCCTTCAGGGTAACGTCGCCCTGTACGTTCCTGAGGGTTGCGCGCTTCGAATTGGTTTTGTCCTGGATCGCTTCATCGGCAGTCACCACGTAGGGATCGCCCTGATCGTCCGTTCCGGTGAGACGCGGCTTGAGCATAGCCAGGTCGTCGTTGACGATCCCGAGACGCTGAAAGGTCATGGCGACGTGTGCGCCCCGTTCCTGCCGCGGTTGCAGGGCATAGATCAGAACGGCGGCAACGAGCGCTGCCGCTGCGAGCGGCAGCGCGCGCTTCATGATGGTGACGAAGCGGGAATAGCGCTCCGTTTGACGGGCGGTGGCGCGCCTGCGGGCGCCCCAATCACGCGAACCGCGCAAAACCGGCGGCCGGCCGAGCGGCTCGGCAACGGCGTGGTCGCGATGCAAATGGCCGGCCGTCACTGCAGGCCCGCCCTCAGGCAATCGTGCAGATGCAGGATCCCCACGGGCGTTCGGGACGCCCGTGAAGGATCAACGACGAACAGCACGTTAAGTTTGGGCGTGTGGCCGTTCATGAAGGCAAGCGCCTGGGCGGCGAGGTCCGCCGGGACCGCGGTTTTGGGAGATGTGGTCATCAGCGCGCGTATCGCCAAATCCGGTTTCAGTCGGTCAACCGAGCGGCGCAGGTCGCCATCGGTAAATATCCCGACGAGCGAACCTTCTGAATCCACGATTCCGGTACAGCCGAATCCTTTCGCCGTCATGACCGCCAGTGCTTCGCGCAGCAGGGCGGTTTCTCCCACGAGCGGAAGTTCTTCGCCGCGATGCATGATGTCGCCGACGCGAATGAGCGATTTGCCGAGCGAGCCGCCGGGGTGCAGGTCGCGATACTGATCGTGGGTGAAACCGCGCCGCTCCATCAGGGCGACCGCAAGTGCGTCGCCCAGCACGAGCATCAGTGTCGTCGACGTCGTGGGCGCAAGCCCCATTGGACAGGCTTCCTTGGTGCGCGGCAGGAGCAGGGGCACATCGGCCGCACGCACCAGTGCCGAATCTTCGCGCGCGGCAATTCCGATCAGCGGTACGGAAAAGCGCTTTGCAAACGTGATCAGATCGGAAAGCTCGGCCGTCTCGCCGGAATTGGAGAGAATCAGCAGGGTATCCGCGCGGGTGACGACACCGAGGTCGCCGTGGCTCGCCTCGGCCGGATGCACGAAATGCGCGGGCGTGCCCGTCGAGGCGAGGGTCGCCGCGATTTTGCGCGCGACATGCCCCGACTTTCCCATCCCGCTGACGATGACGCGGCCTTCGCTCTCCAGAATGACCTGGACGGCACGGCTGAAGTTTCCGTTGAGCGATTCCCCGAGCGCGTCGATAGCTTCCCGCGCGCAGTCGAGCACACGCTGCGCCGCCTCGACATCGGGTTGCGATGGCAGGCTCGGGCTGCCCATGGCGACGGCCGCTGCGGGCGAAGTTGGACGCATTTACGGACACCCGGTCATCAGGCCGGCCGCAAAACCTGCGCGGTCGGCCGCGAAGAGCCCCCGAAAACTCGGCCCTTTAGCGAAAATCGTGCCGAACACCCGGGATTATGGGGCGTCTCCCTGCGGCATTCAAGCGCGGCATTCGATCGGTTTCGCGCGTCAGTGGGCAAAAATATCCATGTCGGCCCAGCCGGCGAGATCGAGGTCGACGCGGGCCGGCAGGAATTCAAAACAGGCCGCCGCATGCGCCGAACGCCCTTCCCGCGCGAGCATCGAATCGAGCGCGGTTCTCAGCCTGTGCAGATAGGCGACGTCATTGGCGGCATAGGCGAGTTGCTTTTCGGTCAGTTTCGGCGCGCCCCAGTCGGAGCTCTGCTGTTCCTTCGAGAGATCGACGCTGAGGAGTTCGCGGACCAGGTCCTTCAATCCGTGCTTGTCGGTGTAGGTGCGGGCGAGGCGGGACGCGATCTTCGTGCAATAGACCGGCGCGACGGTTACGCCGAGATGGTGCTTGAGCGTGCCCATGTCGAAGCGTGCGAAGTGGAAGAGTTTGAGCACGTTGCGATCGGCGACAAGGCGCGCAAGGTTCGGCGCCCGGACCTCGCCGCCGCCGAAATGCACCGCGTGGCAGACATCGTCTCCCGCTGAAAGCTGGACAAGGCACAGGCGGTCGCGGAATGGATTGAGGCCGAGCGTTTCGGTGTCGATGGCGACGACCGGGCCGAGGTCGAGCCCTTCCGGCAGGTCGCCATTGTGGAGTTTGATTTTCAAGCTTCGGAGGCTCTCCGGAATGTGAATCTGCGATTCTGGGCGCTTTACCAGAAGGTGCGTTGAAACGCCACTTCCGGCCTCGCGGGGCCAGACCGCGGCAAGGGATCGACCCCGGGGACGCCGGCACGACGGGAACCGGAGCGGACGGGAGGTGACGAGGCCCGCCGGAGCACGGCCCCGCTGTACAATCGCAACCGACGGTCGTTCGCTAGCTGCTGCCCGGCACCATCAATTGAATTTCGGTGTCGCCGTCGGAATTGGTGATCGTGATCTGAACGATGGTGGCCCCCGTCCCGGTGGCAAACTGGTCCATGTGCATGTGCGGGAATGACTGCCGGCGCGCGCCCTGCCAGTGCGCGGCGTACCAGGCCGCAACCCTGTCCTCCGGATCGGCTGTCGTGAGCACCGCCCTGCGACGTACGCGTCCGAACGCGCCTTTGATCGAAGCCGTGGTCCCGGGTCTCAGCGTCGCGCCGGGATAGATCGGCAGACCAAACTTTGTGGGATCGAATCCGAAGTCCGAAGCGGCAAACGCCGGCGCGCACCCGATTTGCGCGAGCAGCGCGAGCGCAACGACGACGTTTCCACGTGTCATCCAATCCCGTCCCGTTTCGCCGATATGCGAATCCTGGTGCCCAGAAGAGGACTCGAACCTCCACGCCTCGCGGCGCTAGTACCTGAAACTAGTGCGTCTACCAATTCCGCCATCTGGGCGAGGGAAGCGGATAAGTAGGGGCGGGCGCCCCGGCCTGTCAACGCGCGCGAGCCGCGAAAACAGGGCATAGTGGCTGCGTCAGGCGAATCAGAGGAGAGCGCGCATGCTGGTGGCGACGACGGAGAACGTGGCCGGGTACCGGACGAAACAGACTTTGGGGCAGGTGTTCGGCGTGGTCGTGCGGTCGCGCGGGCTTGGCGGCAACATCATGGCGGGGCTGCGCTCGATCGTGGGCGGCGAGATCTACGAATACACGCAGCTCCTCGAAGAGGCGCGCCGCCACGCGGTCGACCGTCTCGTGAAGAATGCGACCGTGATGGGCGCGAACGCCGTGATCATGATGCGCTTCGATTCCGATGAGATCGGCCAGACCATGAGCGAGATCGTCGCCTACGGCACGGCGGTGGTCCTCGAGCCGGAGCCTGCGCATGCTCCGTAGCGTACTCGTCTTTCTGGCGCTTGCCGCAATTGCGCTGGGCGCGCTCTGCCTCGTCACCGGTCACGATCCGCCGGCGTACACGCTGCTGATCTGGGGCGCGATCCTGCTCGCCGCGATCGTGTACGAGCGCTACCGGTACAAACCGCTCGAACAATCCGCGCCGCGCGACGGCTGGCAGCGCACCAGCGAACGTTTCGTCGATCCGGATACCGGCAAGACCGTCACCGTCTATCTTCAGCCGGGGAGCGGCGAGCGGCAGTACGTCGAGGAATAGCGGGGCGCTGCCGGGGCAGGGGGC
Source organism: Rhizomicrobium sp. (assembly GCA_035308485.1). Lineage (GTDB taxonomy): Bacteria > Pseudomonadota > Alphaproteobacteria > Micropepsales > Micropepsaceae > Rhizomicrobium. The sequence continues at coordinate 1,178 of DATGGN010000054.1, read as the reverse complement.
TTTTGCCCGCGCCGGGTTCGCGCTAAGAGCGGCGCCATGAAGCTTGTCACCGTTTTCGGCGGCTCGGGATTTCTCGGCCGCTACACCGTCCGGGCGCTTGCCCGCGCCGGCCACCGCATCCGCGTCGCGGTGCGAAGGCCCCATCTCGCCAATTTCCTCCTGCCGATGGGACATGTCGGGCAGATCCAGATCGTGCACGCGGATGTGGGCGATGCGGCCGCCGTTGCGCGCGCGCTGAAGGGCGCCGACGCCGCGGTCAACCTGGTCGGTATTCTGTACGAGAGCGGGCGCCGGAAGTTCCAGACGCTGCATGCCGATGCGGCGGAAGCGGTCGCGCAAACCGCCCGCAGCGAAGGCCTCGGCACGCTCGTCCATGTTTCCGCGATCGGCGCCGATGCGAAATCCGAAGCCGTCTATGCGCGCACCAAGGCCGAGGGCGAGGCACGGGTGCGGAATGCATGTTCCGGCGCCGCGATTCTGCGCCCGTCCGTGGTGTTCGGGCCGGAAGACCAGTTCTTCAACCGCTTCGCCGCGCTCGCGCGCCTCAGCCCGGCGCTGCCGCTGATCGGCGGCGGCCGTACAAAATTCCAGCCCGTCTACGTCGTCGACGTCGCTTCGGCGATCCTGCGTTGCGTCGAGGACCCAGCCACCGCCGGCCGGACGTACGAGCTGGGCGGCCCGCGCGTGTACAGTTTTCGCGCGCTGATGCAGCTCGTGCTTGCGGAGACCAACCGGCGGCGGCTCCTTGTACCGGTCCCGTGGAGCGTCGCGATGCTGAAGGCGGCATTCCTCGGCCTGTTGCCGAAGCCGATGCTGACGCGCGACCAGGTGCGGCTTCTCAAACACGACAATGTGGTGGCGCCGGATGCGCTGACCTTCGCCGAGCTCGGCATCGCGCCCGAGCCCGCGGAGGCGGTCATCCCGTCGTACCTCTGGCGCTTCCGCCGCGAGGGTCAGTTCGAAGCCCTCAGCGCGCAGGTGGCGAAGCGGTAGCGCATCAAAGCACCCCGGTCGCGAGAAGCCCGAACAGCGCCAGCGCGCTCGCAATTCTGTACCACCCGAAGGGTTTGAGCCCATAGCGGCCGATGAAGGCGATGAAGGTCGTCACCACGCCGAGCGCGACGATGAACGACACCACGAAGCCGACGGCGATCAGCAGCTCGTCATTGTGCGTAAGC
>DATGGN010000053.1:0-9158 GCA_035308485.1 Rhizomicrobium sp. | reverse complement strand
GAGGCCGTCGTGGCGAGAAGGCACGCCGTGAGAACGGCTCGTGCAGGTCGTCGTCGCATGAATCCCCTTCGTGTTCTATTGCCGGCGCGGCCGCGCCCCGGCCGCGCCAGAAATTGTCGGGCGCGATCCTAGCTGCAAGTGACAATCATTCACAACTATATCGGACTGGAACGCCACGGCCCGGATAATCTCAGAACTGCTTTCGCAAGCCGGCCCAGAACCCCAGGGGCTGCGCGGGCACGATGAAGCGCGGGTTTGAAAATTGCGGGAGGGCGCCGTTGCCCGTGGGATCGCCGAAAAGCCCGAAGGTCGCATATTTCCGGTCGAGGATGTTTTCGCCCTCGACGTACAATTCGAGACCGGGGCTCAGGCGAAGCTGCGCGCCGGCGTCGACGACCGTATAACCCGGCAATTGCGCCTGCAGATTGGCTTCGTCGCCGCGCAGATACTGGGACGATTCGTAGACGGCGCCGAGCGAGAAACGCAGGAACGGCCGCGGCGCGTAACCGAGATCGAGCTTCGCGGTCGAGCGAGGGATTCCGGGCATGCGGTCGCCCGGATTCACGAATATCTCTCCGTTCGCATCGGCTCCGGGGTTGTCGGCACTGAGCTCGGCAAAAGCCGATTCGAAGGTGGCGTTCACATAGCTGTAGCTGAGCCGTACATCGAATTCGTCCCGCGTCGCGCGTGCCGCGATATCGCCGCCGAGGCGCTGCGTCGTTCCGGCATTGGCGAAAAAGCCCGACCCGATGAACGGACCGGAGCTTTCGAAAATGATGTCGTTGTCGTTGCGCGTGACGAACGCATCGGCCGACCAGTCGATGGACAACGCACCGAAGCCCGCGTTGCCCTTGACGCCCGTTTCCAGAGTCCGCGCGACGACCTGTTCGAGCCCGGGATCCGAAATGAAGCTCAGCGGAAAGAGGCATGGCCGGTTCGGATTGGCGCAGCTCAATTCCGCGGCGGTCGGCGTGCGGTTCGACTGTTCGACTTCCGCGTAGGCGGTGAACTGTTCGCCGGCCTTCCAGGTGAGTTCGATGCCGGGATTGAGCCCGGCATAGACGTGATCGCCGGTCAGCGCCGTGCCGAGACGATCCGCAAGGTCGATGGTGTCATAGTGAAAGCGGCCCGAAAGCGCGACGGAAAGCGACGATGTCAGGGCGAAGCTGTCTTGCGCATAGAGTCCTTCGTCGAGGTTCTGGGTGCGCAGCCGGATGTTCCAGTCTTCCCCGCCGAGCAGAATGCCGATGGGGATCGTTGTCGTTCCGCCGGGCTGGAAAGTGAGGTTGCCGAGCAGCGTAGCCGAGCCGAAGCCGGTGCCGGCATAGTCGAACGTTTCGCCGACGACTCCGAGGTTGTCGTGACCGAGAATTGAGCGCGACCAGTCCATTTCCGCAGTCGCGCCGGTTGCGGTGGTCGAGATGGTTTCGACGCCGTCGGTGCCGTCGCCGCCGACGCTCGCGGGAATGAGTTCCCCGCCGATGGTGCGAAGGGGCGTCCCGTCATCGTCGCACAGGAGCGCGGGATTCGATGTACAACCTTGGAAGCCCGATGCCTCGCCGTTGTCGGTAGAGATATGCGTGGCGCGCAGATAGGCCGAACCGCGCAGCGTCAGCCCCTCCGCCCAGTCGCTCTCCACCCGTCCCTGCAGCAACATGTCCTGGTTCTGTGCGGTATCCGGGATCGCGAATGCCGCAATCCGGGAATCCTGTACCGGCACGGCGCCGTTCTCATTGAGGGAATCCGTCGCAAGAGTGAGGCTCATGCCGGCGCTGAGCAGCCCGGACCGCACGGCATAGTCGCCGTAGGCCTGATAGAGCTTCGAACCGGAACTGCGCCGCCATCCGGAATCGCCCACCGCCGACGCGCCGAGATAGAGCGCCGCGTCGCCAAACTGTCGCGTCACCTCGGCCACGAGGCGTGCGCGCCCGAACGACCCGCCCGACGCGTCCACGGTTTCGCCGTCGGGTGCGTCAAATCCGCTTTTCATTTGCAGCGTGATTGCACCGCCCAGCGCATTCAGTCCGTACAGCGGATCGGAACCGGGTATAACGGCGATTTTCGCAATCGCAAACGCCGGAACCAGGTCCCAGAGCACCGTGTCCCCGAAACGCTGGTTGATCCGCGTGCCGCCCTGATAGACCGCGAGGCCTTCCGCCGTGCCCAGCACGGGAGACGCATCGAAGCCGTGAAAATAGAGATCCTCCTGGAAGGGATTGGATTCCGTGTCGGAGAGAAACACGGAAGGCACGGTGCTGTTCAGCAGGCCCGTCGGCGTGCGCGCGTTCCATTCCGGAATATCGGCGGAGAAAACCGTCAGCGTGTCGGCCGGCGCCGCGCCGACCACCAGAACGCTTTCCGGATTTGCATCCTCCGCCGCAGCAGGGCCCGACATCGCGAAAACGCCCACGGCCGCGGCAACGATTCGCGCAAAGGATGTGCCGGCCAAGCTGTGCCCCCATTGCCCCGGGCCTGAAGCCGGAGAGCCCGCTCCGGCGTGCGAAACGAATCTGTCGAAGCGACGGCCAAGCCTAGCTGCAACTCACAATCATTCGCAACTGTGTCGGTCTGCCCGGGTGCTGGCTTGATTCGGGTTCCTCGCGCTGTCGGCGGGTTTATTGCCGGCGCGGTCATGGTGTGGTTCTTGACGGCGGGCTCGGCAAGCGAGCCCAGAATCGTCTAATAGCCAATTCGATGCGCTCCATGGCAACGTTACAGGCTGTCGCGTTCCTGATCGCGGCAACCGTGCTGGAAGTCAGCGGCGACGCGACCATTCGGATCGCGCTCCACGGGCACGCCGGCCTTACCGCCATCCGGTTCGCGCTGTTTGTTCTCGGAGCCGCGCTGGTATTCGGCTACGCGACATTCCTGAATCTTGCCCCGCTGGAATTTCGCGAAGTCGTCGGACTCTACATCGCCACGCTGTTCATCGTCTGGCAGGTCATCAACTTCGCGTTCTTCCGCACGCTCCCGACGGTTCCGGTGCTCGCGGGGGGCAGTCTGATCGTGATTGGCGGTGCGCTCGTCTCGTTTTGGAAAGTCTGAGACCGTCAGGAGGCGGCGCCGCGGTGCAGGGAACAGCCGTGCCTGCCCGTTGAATTCAAACTGTAACGGTGCCCTCGCCTCAGGGGGACACTGCGGAAACGCGCCCGCCACAATCTGACCGATTGATTCCCCCAAATCGCCGCAATCGCAGCCGTACGCTATGCCGCTGCTCCTTTCGCGAAGGAAGGACAATGAGCGAAGGACAATGAGCGACTGGCGCAAGGCGGTTCAGTTCCGGAACCGCGCCGAATTGCTGCGGACGATCGCGGACGAAGTCGAACAGGAAGGACATCGCGAAGCGCTCCAGCGCATCGCCGAACATTTCGACGCCATGGCCGCATCGGAGGAGCAGAAGGTACAGGGCAGGAACTAGCCGGCCGTATCCGCCGCCGCCAACACCCTCATCGCTCCGGAAGCGTGCTCCGGTTTTTCACCGCACTCCGTTCAGCACGACGAATCCGTCCTTCCGAAATATCGCGCCGGCGTGCGCGCCGGTGAGGTATGAGAGGAAATCCCGCGCGAGCGGCTTTGCGTTCGTGGTCAGCGCGACGGGATAGACGATGGGCGGATGGGTCGCGTCCGGGAATGTCCCCGCGATCCGGACCTGCGGCTCCGATATCGCGTCGGTGGTGTACACAATTCCGAGCGGGGCATCGCCGCGCGCGACGTATTTGAGAGCCATGCGAACGTTTTCCGCGCTGGCCAGACGGGTCGCAACCGAATCCCAGACGCCGAGCGCCGTCAGCGCCGCCTTGGCGTATTTGCCGGCCGGTACAGAATCGGGATCGGCGACGGCAAGCCGGCCGCCGGCGAGCGCGCCCGCAAGATCGAAACGCGGCGCGATCGATATCTGCGCAGGCGACGACGCGGGCTCGATGAGCACCAGATGGTTGCCGAGCAGGTCTTTCCGTGTCTGGCGTTGAATGAGATTGCGATGATCGAGGTAATCCATCCAGTCCGTGTCGGCGGAAATGAACGCATCCGCAGGCGCGCCGGCTTCGACCTGTCGAGCAAGCGCGGAGGACGCCGCAAACGACATCGCCGCGCTGTGGCTGGTTTCCTTCGTCCACGCGGTGTTGATCTCGTTCAAGGCATCGGTGAGCGACGCGGCGGCGAAGACCGTAATGTCCGCCGCGAAGGCGACGGACGGCGCCAGCGCGGCGGTCAGCGCGAGTGCGGCGAGCACAAAGGCTCTCAAGGCGTGCATGGTTTCCTCCCCTCGTGATATTGGCACAAATATCACGCTCGCGATGCCAATCTCAACAAGACGGCTGGACGCGGCCGTCGCGAACGGAGCACTGTATGGTCATGACCCGCCTGACCATTCGCATTGATTTCGCGCCCGACGCGGCCTTCGGTCCGGGCAAGGCGCGCCTGCTCGAACTCGTCGAAGAAACGGGTTCGATCCGTCGGGCGGCCGCGGGTATGGGAATGAGCTATCGCCGCGCCTGGCTTCTGCTCAAGGATATAGAAGCCGTGATCGGCGCCCCTGCCGTGCAAACGCGCACGGGCGGCGCGAAGGGCGGAGGCTCGGCCTTGAGCCCGTCGGGACATGCCATGCTGAAGCGATATCGCGAGATCGAGAAGCGCGCTGCACGCTCTGTCTCGCGGGAACTGGCCGGACTGACCGGATTGGCGCGAAAGGCGCGCTTGCAGCGCAGCGGAGGACGACGATGAAGCTCAGTGCACGCAATCAGCTGCCGGGCAAAGTGCTCGAGGTCACAAAGGGCCAGACGACCGCGCATGTCCGGATCGACATCGGCAACGGAGTAACGGTTACCTCATCGATCACCAACGAGGCCGTTGACGACCTCAATCTCAAACCGGGCGACAACGCCTTTGCCGTTATCAAGGCGTCCGATGTGATGGTCGCAAAGTGAGAACGTGTTTTGCCCGCAGCGCGACGCTCGGCGTTTTCTTGCTGTGGGCTGCGCCGTCGATGTCGTGCGCGGCGGAAACGGCAGGCGCCAAACCTGTCATGGAAATTGCCCGGCTGGTACAGCAGGCTCGTGAGCTGACGCGCGAGGACCTGGACAGGCAACGGCAGACAGGCGTCCCGGTATCATTCGTCACGGACCATGGAACGGAAAAAACGACGTACAGCGGCGCACTGGCGGAGGGTGAAATCGATCCCGATTTCGAAGGCAAGCGCGTCATCCCAGCGGACGGAGACGTTGCTACCGCACGAAGTGCAAGGTCAGCCAGCCCAGTGCGGCGAAGACGACAAGAAAAGTAATCCACGCCGCGGCTTTGGTGGTGTCTTCCTTTCCGTATTTGCGGTCGGCCCACTCAGCCACGCCTGCGGTGGCCACCGCAGCCAGCACGACAGTCGCAGCGACCATCAAGAGAGTACCGAGAATATGCAGGCCGAACAGATTCCCGTGGCGTAAACCGAAACGGTGCCCGCCGCCGATTCCGGCCATCAGCCTTGCATAGACCATCGCCTGCATCAGGCGAACATATACCGACGCTTGCCGGCCCGTAAGGCGCAACGCGCCGCGCACGATGATGGGCACGGCGGGCGCGCAAACGGCAAACAGCCGCCCGACAGCCGTAAAGGCTCCTCCGAACCCTGTTAAGCCCTGCCAACTGCACCCATTCGGCAGCTTCTGCGACACGACCCTGAACGAAGTCTCGGTGGTGCCTGCGCCCGACACGCTGGCCGCTTGGAAGGCGCTGTACAGGCGAAACGGACCCGGCGGAAAAACGGATGAGCCGAATCAAACCGCTTCGGCCGCACGCGACGGTAACGGAGCAGCATCCGCTGCCGGCGCTGCGCTTCCGAACAGCCAGCCGAGCACAACCGTGCCGGCGAGCGCGCCCAGGACCTGGGCGGCGATGAAACCTGGCGCCGAATGCGGCGCGATCCCGGCGAAGCTGTCAGTCATGGTGCGCGCGATCGTGACCGCCGGATTGGCGAAGGACGTGGAAGCGGTGAACCAATAGGCGGCTGTGATGTACAGCGCGACGAGCCAGGCGACTGCGCCGGGTGAAAAGCGCAGAGTCCCGGCGATTGTCGCCAGGAGGCCAAAGGTCGCGACGAACTCCGCCCACCATTGCGCCGGACCGTCCCTGAGCTTCTGCGAGACTTCCAGGACCGGCATTCCGAACATCGCGTGGGCAACCCAGACGCCAAGGATGCCTGCCGTAATCTGCACCATCACGTACAGCACGCCTTCGCCGGCCGGGATGTGGCGGCGAAGTGCAAAAAAGAGCGTCACGGCGGGATTGAAATGCGCGCCCGATATGGGACCGAAAATGGCAACGAGCACCGCGAGCGCGGCACCCGTCGCGATGGAGTTGGCGAGGAGCGCAATGGCAACATTTCCTCCCGCAAGCCGCTCGCCCATGATGCCCGAGCCGACGACCGCGGCGAGCAGAAACGCGCTGCCGAGCGCTTCGGCGGCAAGGCGGCGCGGCATCATGCGTGCGTATCCCGCCCGATGGCATCGAGCTGTTTCTTCAGCGACAGCCGGTCGAGACTCTGAACGGGAAGGTTCCGGAACAGATCGATCCGGCGCTGCAACAGCACGAAGGCGTTCCGGAAAGCGGCACCGATTGCTGCTTCGTCCCCGGCTACCGCAGCCGGATCGGCAACACCCCAATGTGCCGTCATCGGCTGTCCCGGCCACGCCGGGCACACCTCGCTCGCCGCGCTGTCGCAAACAGTGAACACCAAATCCATAGCCGGCGCGTCGGCGCCCGCAAATTCATCCCAACTCTTCGAGCGCAAGCCGCCCGTCGAAAATCCGAGACGCTCGAGCAGGGACAGCGCATGCGGATTGACGCGGCCGGCAGGATGAGAGCCGGCAGAAAAGGTGAGGAACGTGCCGGGCCCGCTCCTGTTCAGGATCGCTTCGGCGAGGATCGAGCGCGCCGAATTTCCCGTGCACAGGAACAGCGCATTGTACGGTCGCGCTGGCGGTTCGTGCCGCACTAGCAGCAGGCAGGTCTTGCGGCTGTCGCGGGGCAACAGGCCGATTGGGGCCGCGCGCTCGCTTCGTCTTCACCATAGACCGTGGCTGCGCCGAAGGTGAAGAACGTCTCCCAGCGTACACCCGAGGGATCGTTCACCCACGCCTTGTTCGATTGCGCGTAGCAGCAGGTGGTTGCTTCCTGATCGCGCGTCTCTTCTCCGGCCGATCTAAGCCGCGCCGCAAGGTCGCGGAGCTCGCCGTCGGATTCCACCTGGATGCCCAGATGGTCGATGCCCGCGGCGCGCTCACGGCGCGAAATGGCGAGGTTCACTCTCGGATCCTCCAGCATCCATTTGGCGTAGTCGGTCTTCAGGACAGTCGGGCGCGCGCCGAACAGCGTGGAATAGAACCCGACCGATTTTGCGAGATCATCGACGGCGATGTGTACGTGCAGGCGCTTCATGGCGCGTTCCTCTTGCCGGTTTGCAACAACGGCCGGCGGCTTCGAAGAGCGGGACGCAGATTTCGCTGCGCCCGCCGCAACAGTCTTCGGTCAGGAAGACGAGCAGGCGGCTCATGGCTTCGAAATCGACGGAATAGATGATGGAGCGTCCGTCCCGGCGTGCGCGGATGAGCCCGGCATTCGAGAGGACGAGCAGCTGCGCCGAGGTCGTGTTGGCGGGCGTGTCGAGGCGGCGCGCGACTGCGCCCGCAGCCATCCCTTCCGGCCCTGCCTTGACGAGCAGCCGGAACAGCGCGAGGCGGGAATCCTGCGCCAGCGCCGAAAGGCGCTTCACGGCGTCATCCGTTTCCATACTTCAACGATTATGGAAATATAGTCGCGCTGTCAAGCCGCCCCCGAACGCGTGCGTTCTCGCACGCACCGCCGATGGCGAAAAGTGCGGGCGGGAACCCCACGGTGCCGGGACAGATCAGTTCAAATCCTTGGACACAATCAACTTCAGGACCAGCCTGTCGGTGGCAGGCGTCAGTCCGAATCCCGCGCCACCTTCGACAGCGACGCCGTCATCCTTCCAGTCAGCCACCGCGAACAGCTGATGGCTCTGCGCGCTCGCCGAATAGAAGCCGCGCAAGGGACCGAAATCGTCATATTCCTCCGCGGCCACCGCCCAGTTTTTGGACAGATTCCACGCGACGCGCGTCGCCGGCGCGAAATCGAGGCGCGACACACCCTGATACGAGTTGTCGAGTATCGGATTGAAGATCAGATCAAAAGCACCGAGATGCCAGCCGATAATCGGGCGAATCTCCGAAGTGTAGCGGTTCCGGTCCCAATGGCGCGCGTTGTAGCTGAATTCAAAATTGATGCCGTAGAAGAACGTACGATTTGCCGCATCGGGCGATACGAACAGCCCGCGCAGTTTGAACCCGTTGAGCAGGGGTCCGAGATTGCTGGCGACCGAATAGAGCGGAAGATAAAGCCCGGCTTCGAACCAGTCGGTTACGCCATACGCCCATTCGGGAACGCCATTGAGGGTATGATTGGGAACGATACCGCCGGGAAAGTCCGGTTCGGTGCGGCCGTCCGGTGTGTAGTTGTCGTGCAGGGTGAGATTGAACACGCCTGGCGCGGCAATCTCCGCATCGTAAACCTGGATCTCGTCCGTCTGCGCCCGGCAGGGCGCCGCGCCAAAAACGGCAAGTGTGACGAAAACCGCAAGCCGGAGCGGGCGCACGTTTCTATCGTTTGAGGTTCGTTGGAGCGGGCCCAACCCGCGCCCATGGTACCATGCGGGCGAGGACATCGTCCTCGCGGCCGCGATGATAAAAGGCGCCGGCAATGTGGATCGGCACAAGCACGAGCGCCGATAGCGCAAGCCAGAGATGCGCGACATTGAAATCATGGTGCAGAGATGTTTTCGCCTGCCGGGCGAGACCAGCAAAAAACGGCAGATTCGGCCAGTGGAAAAGCCAGAAAAAATTCGTCGGCATGGGCGAGCGCGAAGCCGACACCATCAGCCAGCCGCTGAGCGGTATGACGAGGATGAGTACATAAAGAAGGGAGTGCGACAGGTGCGCGAGGCGCCTGATCCCGGGCGCCATCGATTGCGGCAGTGGCGGTGCAGGATTGATAACCCGCCAGAGAATTCTGAGCACGCTCAAGGCCAGCACAGTCAATCCGACGGATTTATGAAACTGGAGAATAGGACCGTGCATGGGATCGTGGTCCTCCAT
>DATGGN010000052.1:0-5572 GCA_035308485.1 Rhizomicrobium sp. | reverse complement strand
TGTTCAAGCGCTCCGGCAGCACGTCTATCCGACCCTCGCCCACATCGCGAACGACTGGGCGCGAGCGCTGGGCGATAGCGATTCATTTCCACCCAGGCTCGCCGAATATCTCGAAGGTTGCCACGGCGCCGGCCAGAAACGCCCGACTCCGTTGGTACTCAAATATGAGACCGGCGGCTACAATTGCCTGCACCAGGATCTGTACGGAGAGCTGGTTTTTCCCTTTCAGCTGACCATCCTCCTGTCCTCTCCGGGGCGCGATTTCGAAGGGGGCGAGTTCATGCTGACGGAGCAGCGTCCGCGCATGCAGTCGCGCGGAATGGTGGTGCCGCTCCGCCAGGGCGAGGCAGTGATATTTCCGGTGCGCTACAGGCCGATTCGCGGCAAGCGAGGATACTATCGCGTCGCCATGCGCCACGGTGTGAGCACGATCCGCAGCGGCCAGCGCTTTACGCTCGGCGTCATCTTCCACGACGCAAAATAATTCGTACGGATCAATCGACCTCGTAACCGAGTCGCGCCATGACGGGCGCGAGGATTTCCGTCGCTCCGTCCAAATGTTTGCGGAAGTGGCGATAGGCGAACACCGAGCGGACGTGCAGCTTTTCGCCCACCTGCGCGTAGCTGATCGTGCGCGGCACGCGCTCGCTCTCGTTGAAATCGAGGCAGCGCTGGTCGAACGGTAGTCCGACAAACTCCAGCAGGCGCCGTATCTCCTGCTCCGGACGCGCGATCACATCTTCATAGCGGATGTCGAGCAGGTTGAGATCGAGCTCGCGGCGATAATGGGCGATCAGATCCTCCATCGCTGCGTAATGGCGTGCGCTGCTCGAAAGGTCGAACGACTGGTTGAACCCATGCCGGATGTGCTGGGCGAAATTCGAGCAGACGACATCGAGCGGGTGACGCCGCACGAGAACAAGCGGCGTGTGCGGAAACAGAATGGAGATGAGCCCAAGATGCAGTTCGTTCAGGGGCATCTTGTCGGTGAAAAACCGCTGGGGTCCCGAAACGAGGCCGGCCTGTGCCGCCCGCTCGAAATATGCATCTCGCAGATGGTTGGCCATGTACACATTGTCGCCGACGGCCAGTTCGGCGAGACATTCGGGATAATTGTTGGGGCTCCCGATCCAGCGCGGCGCGAGGCTTGCAACCTGCGCCACGAATTCGAGCTCGTCACCGGGGCGGACAAGAGGATGCTGCGCGAGAATCTGTTCGACGAGCGTCGTGCCCGAACGCGGAAAGCCGAGGATGAAGATCGGCTGTGGCGCGCCGGCTTTCTCGCTTGCGCGCGGCAGGGCCGCCATGCGTCCCCTGGTGAAAAACTGCATCAGTTGCGCAATCAGCCGGCTGACGCGGGCGCCCGCATATTCGAGGCCGTCGCGCTCGCGGGAGACTCGGTTCGCCTCGACAAAATCCCCCCACGCTTCCTCGTAGCGCTCCAGCTTCCTTCGGATGCGGCCGCGCTCGAACAACAGTCCAGGATCGTCGGGATAATGTACGAGCCCGTCCGCCAGGCATTGCTCCGCTTCGCTGTCCCTGCCCTCACGCGCAATCAGGATTGCGCGCGCGAGGCAGACGGCGGCCAAATCCGGCGCAAGCGCTTCCGCGCGCCTCAGTTTTTCCCAGGCGTCGGGCAAGCGGCGCCGCGCTTCCGCCATACGGCACCAGTTGACCCATACTTCCGCATTCGTCGGATCCAGCGCGGTTGCTTTTCCGAGCCACGCCTCGCTTTCGTCGAGTTTTCCCTGCAGCTTGAGCGCGTCGGCCATCAGCGCGCACGCGCGCGGCTGCTCGCCCGCCAGATCGACGATTTTCCGAAAATGAAATTCCGCCGCGGCGGGACGACCGGTGTTCAGGAAAATGATCCCCATCGTTCGGTGCGCGAGCGGATTTTTCGGCATATGCGCGACGGCGCTGCGGGCATACTCCTCGCTCTGCTCCAATTCGCCGCGCGCAGACAGGAGTTGCGCAAGTTCAAGACTCGCCTGCGGATGCAAGGCAATCGCGAGAACGCGGCGCAGCAGGTGTTCATATTCGGTCTCGCCGGCGGGCCGGCGCCGCACACACTGCGCGAGGAGATAAAGCGCCTCGACGGAGTCAGGCGCCTGCGCCACGATCCCTGCGGCCTGCCGTTCCGCGACTGCGATATTGCCGGCGGCGAGCAGTCGCACGATGTCCGCGCAGGCCTGTCGAATTTCCGGCGGGGTACGTCCCTCCGCCGTCATTCGGTGGAGTAGCCGAGACGTGACGACACCGGCCTCAGGATCGCCGCCGCTTGATCGAGATGCTTGCGGTAGTGGCGGAAGCGATGGACCGATTTGTCGTACAATTTTTCCGTAACCTGTGCGTAGCTCGCGGTCCGCGCGTAGCGCTGGTTCTCTTCGAACGACAGACAGCGCGGGTCGAATTCGACTCCGATGAACTCCAGCATCCGCCGCACATGCTTCTCCTGGTTGTCGACGATGTGCTCGTAGCGCACTTCCAGGTAATTGAGATCGAGCTCGCGTTTGTAATGCTCCACCAACTCATCCACGAGCACATAGTGTTGTGCGATCGTTTTCGCGTCGAAGGACTGGTTGAAGCCGTGCGTGAGGAAATTCGAGAAATTCGAAGTGAGAATATCGAGCGGATGGCGGCGTACGTGAATGATGGGCGAACGTGGAAACAGCAGATGAATGAGACCCAGATGCATCTCGTTGAGCGGCATCTTGTCGGTGAAGAACGGCGCGCCCTCTTCGAAAATGCCGAGTTCCTGCGACCGGCGCAGATAGTAGTCGCGGAACTGGTTGGGCGCGAGACGGTTGTCGCCCATCCATAGATCGGTCAACGCCCCCGGGAAGGGGTTCGGGCTCGCCAGCCAGCGCGGGATGATGCGGGTCAGGTCCTGCATGAAAGAAAGTTCGTCGCCCGCCGAAATCTTCGGGTGGGCGGTGAGCGTCTGCTCGACCATGGTCGTGCCGGAACGGGGGAAGCCCACAATGAAGATCGGCTGCGGAAGCGAGGGATCGAGGTCGGCGCGGGGAACGAGCTTCATGCGCGTGCGCTTGAAGAAGCGCATGCAGGCGCCCGCGAACTCTTTCGCCGCGGCCTCGCCGTAGCGTCGTTTCTGCACTTCGCGTACGAGCCGGTTCGCCTCGGAAAAATCGGCCCAGGCCTCGTCGAATTTGTCCATCCTGTCGTAGAGCCGCCCACGTTCGTACAGCGCGTGTGCGGCCAGACGCTTGCCCGCATCGCGGCTCTTGTTGAGCTCGGCCACGGCTTCGGCAGTCTTGCCTTCGCGGCCGAGGAGCACCGCGCGTTCGAGCGCCAGATCCACGTCATCGGCGGTGAGCTTTTCCGCTTTCCTCAGCAGCTCCCACGCCTTCGGGATGTTGCGGCGTGCTTCCTCGAGCCTGCTCCACCCAACCCAGACGCCCGGATCGTCCGGCGCCATCTCCGCGGCTTTGCGATACCATGCCTCGCTCTCTTCCACTTTCCCCTGAATTTTGAGGCAGAAGGCGAGATTGTTCGCGACCACCGGTTTTTCCCCATCGAGTTCGATCACCCGACGGAAATGAAATTCGCCTGCCGCCGGCCGGCCTCTTTGCGACAGAAGCAGGCCCATGGCGCTTTGCAGGACGGGATTGAGCGGCATGACGCGCAGACAGCTGCGGGCGAGAGCTTCGCTTTCTTCGGCCTCGCCCTTGTTGAACAGCATTGTGCACAGCTCGGTGGCAGCCACGAGATCATTCGGATCAAGTTTCAGGATGCGCCGAAGAACGTCCTCATGTGCTTCACTGCCGGGTTCGGCGGTTGACACGCATTTGCGCAGCAACAGGAGCGCCGGCATGTAATCGGGAAACTGTTGCAGGGCCTGCTGCGCCCTGAGTTGGGCAAGCACGATGTTGCCGCTACCAAAGGCCGTGTTCCCCTGCGCGAGAAGATTTTCGAGCGATTTGAGAATCTGCGGCGTGCGTCGACCGCCGCCGCTCTGCGCGCCGCCATGCGGACGCAGCGTGTTCCCCGCCGGCTGGTTTGCGAACACCGCAAACGGGGTGTTGCCGCTGCCCGTCTTGGATGCTGGGTCCAAAGGTCTAGTCCCCTTATTCGCCGGCAGTGCTAATGCTTTCATTGGTTTCCGGCAACGACCTCGGGTTGCGGCTCATGGCCTGCCTGCCGTCCCAAGCGCCTATTGCGCGCGTCGACCATTAAGGAAACACAGCCGCGTGCTGCGCCCCCGATCCGGGGCCGTTCCCTCCGGTTCTTCGGCCCGATTTGCCGACCGCCTTGTATCGACGGATTTCTCGCATGGCGATTTCTTCACCACCATTCGGCATTTGAGGACTGTCGATGGCATTCCGCCCGACGCATTCAACTGGAACGTCACGCCGTGATCGGGAGCGACGTTTTCGTATCGCCGCGCCTGCCGCACCTCTATGTTGGATCGTGAAGGTCGTCCGAATTGTTTGCGGATGGTTAGGCCGCGTCGGCGACGACGCGGTTTCGGCCAGTGTGCTTGGCGCGATAGAGCGCCTGGTCCGCGCGCCGCAACAGCGCGTCGGCCGTGTCGCGGGCACCCTCTGCGCCCGCGATGCCGATGCTGACGGTGATGTTGAGCTGACCCGGCGCGCGGCTGATGGGGAACGGTGTGCATTCGATGCTCGCGCGGAGCCGCTCGGCCACGCCGTAGGCCATGGCCACGTCGGTTTCGGGCATAATGACGACGAATTCTTCGCCGCCGAAACGGCAGGCGAGATCCTGGCTGCGGATGTTCGCGCTGATGCGCCGCGCGAAGTCACGCAGAATCTCGTCGCCGACGTCGTGACCGTAACTGTCGTTCACGCGCTTGAAGTGATCGACGTCCATGACGAGAAAGGCCAATGTCTTGCCCGAGCCGGGCAGGCCGAGCAGCAATGTTTCGAGGTGGCGCGCCATGTAACGGCGATTGTACAGACCTGTCAACTGGTCGGTCATCGCCATTTCGACCGACAGGTGCACATTCTGCCGAAGCTTGTCGGCATAGTGCTTCTTGCGCAGTTGCGTGCGCACGCGCGCGACGAGTTCGTTGCGGTCGATTGGCCGTGTAAGGTAATCGTTGACGCCCATCTCCAGCGCCTGGTTGAGCTTGCGCTTGTCCGCTTCGCTCACGAGCACGAGAATCGGCGCGTTGCGTGCTTCCTGAAGCGAGCGGAGCTGGGAGCACAGCCGCAACCCGTCAAAGCCCCTGAGGCTCAGACTCACCACGATCAGGTCGAAGTCGCCGGCGCGCGCGCGCGCAAGCGTCTCTTCGAAACGTTCGAGGTGCACGAGCGTGTGCGTGTTGCCGAGTGCCGAAGCAAAGAGATTCGCAGCCTCGGGCCGATCCTCGATCAGAAGGATCTTGCCCGAAGGAGCGTTCTCCGACAGCGTCGCTGCAGGATCGCCAAGCCCCATGCCGCTGCCGGTCGCTTCGCGCATGCGCAGCTCGTCGGTCATGATCTTGAGTCGCACGAGACTCCGCACGCGGGCGAACAGCGCCGCCTCGTCCACCGGCTTGGTAAGAAAATCGTCCGCGCCCGCATCAAGCCCGGCCACGCGATCGCTTGTCTGG